>JBIKIA010000038.1:0-16949 GCA_044361885.1 Prosthecobacter sp.
AAAGGGTGAGGACGGAAGCTGCATCGGCGACATTCCAAGTTTGAAAGGCACCGAGACCACCGATACGAAGCGGGGCGGAAATGGTGACAGCGGCTGGACCGCCAGCGGTGATCTTGATCCCGTCAGTGGCGACCTGCGGAGCGACTTCAAGTCGGTTGGTGCTCACTGCACCAGGGGCGATAGTGACGGAGGTTGGCGCGGTGGTGCCAGCTTCAAAGGTCAGGGAGTTGATCTTGATGTTTTGCTCCAGCGTGGTGGCAAGAGGAGCAGCGGCGATGCCGTCGTAGGCGAAGACAACGTCCGTGCCGCTTCCAGGTATCGAAACCGCTGGAAGGGTGCCCGCCTTGTCGGTGGACCAGTTATTGGCGTTGGCATTCCACGTGTTGTTCGTCAAACCCCTCCAGTAAGAGCTGCCCGTGATGAGCGTACCGGTGGTGAGTTGGACGAGATTATTTGTCACCGTCCATGTGAAGCCGGAGAAGCCACCAGGAGTGGCACCCTGGATGATGTTGCTGGTGCCAAAGGCAGTGAGGCCTCCGTCCACAAGATTGAGGAGGGTGTAAGTGGTGAGCGGATTGAGACCGGCGTCCGTCAGGTTGAACGTGATGGTGTTGGCCAAGTTTAATGTGCCACCCGAGAGGAGGGTGAGCCTATCCGTGTTCAGGAAGTCACCAGTAACTAGTGAATCACCAACGTTGAGATTCAGTGTAGCAGTACCTGCTCCGGCACCGAGGTTCAGGTTGGTGAGATTAGAGATGGCGCTACCGGCCCCATCCAAAAGACTCAGGGTGGATCCGCCGCCGACTTCGACGCTGGTGATAGCCACTGGAGTGGTCAAACCACCAAGGAGTGCCAGGGTGCTGCTACCATTGGCGATCAACCCACTGGTGCCATTCAGCGCCGAGTTGATGGTGAAAGATCCACCACCCGTGCTGCTGGTGCTGCCTTGGTAGGTCAGCGTCATGCCCGTCGGCAAGGTGAGCGCCGTATTACCCGTCTTGACAATGGAGAGCGCCCCAGCACCCGAGTCGGTGATCGTGCGTGCCCCCGTGTTGGTGATGCTCACGGTTGAGTCGTTCGCCCCGAAAGTGAAGGTCACGGGGGTGGCGGAGGTGTTGTCGATGACAACAGCACCATCCGTCGTGGCTGTGAGGGCATTGACGGTCTGGTTGGTGCCGTTGAGATTGATGGTAGCGGTGTCTGCGGTGGCGAGTTCCGGGCTAAGGGTAATGCCTCCGTAAGCAGCGGTCAGAGTCGGAATGGCATTGTTGGCAGTGAACTTCAGAGTTCCGCGATCGACATCGACGGCGGTAATGCTCTGATTAAAGTTCGAGGTGGCCCCGTTTGTCCCAAGGGTTAAAGTCCCACCGCCGTTGACATCAAACCGTACGCCAAACAGCGTCGAGGTCGTGAAGTCTCCATTAATAACCGTCTCTCCGGAGCCGTCGATGACCCACGCACGGTTGGCTGTCAGGGCGTTGGCGGTAACGCCATTGTTGAAGGTGAGCGCCTTGCCCGCTGCGATGCTATTGGTGGTGAAGACGCTGTTGCCAGCGGCAGCGAGGTTGAGTGCCGAATTGAAGGTAAGGCTGTAGTCGCCAACGAAACCAGCGGTGGTGTTGTTGTTATGGGTGATCGCGTTAGCGACAGTGCGATCAGCACCGTAGGCGAAAACATTGCCGTTGTTGAACGTTAGGGTTCCGGAACCGAGAGCCAAGTTGTCACCGATACCAAGAGCGCCGGCACCGGCAGTGGTAGCACCACTGTAGTTGTTGGTGCTGTTGGTCAGGATCCAAGTGGCCCCGCCGTCCACGGTGACGCTGAGCGCACCCGCACCATTATTGGAAAGTTGGCTGGTGATCATGTTGCCAGCCGCATTCGTGCCGCGCAGTGAAAGGGTTTTGTTGCCCGTCTCCGTGGTGTCGTGGGCGACATTGGTGAGGATGAGCGGTCCAGATCCGTCCGCGTAGATCGCGCTGTTCGCCGTGGTGCCGCGCAGGCGGATCTTGCGGTCACTTATTTCACCAGGGCCGACGTAAACCAGATTACCGCCTGTGGTGGTGGCGTTGCCGAGAATGACGGCACCTGCATCTGTGTTCCCAAGGGAGGAATCGCCGACACTGCTCGCACCCGCAGGGGTGGAGTTACCGAGGGAACTGACCACCAGAGTCCCGGCATCAACGGAGGTTGTTCCGGTGTAGGTGTTGGCATTGCCAACTCGAAGGATGCCGGTACCGTTTTTGAACAATCCTCCACCTGTACCGGATAGCACTCCGGTGAGATTCGCGTAGTCCGCACCTGTGTTCCCGTTGTCGTTCACGGTCACGGTTCGGGCGACTGCCCCAAGATCGATGGCATTGGTAAAGGTCACATCCGCCAGGGCGTTGCCAGAGTTGAAGATGAGTGCCTGCACGCCCCCTGTGCCGACGAAACCGCCGCTACCCCAGGTGAGGCCAGCACCGCCATTCAAGGTCACGGTGAGGGCGGTCGCGTGGGCCACAAAGCCGCCACCGCCGGTGGTGCCACCCCAGGTGATGGTGCCCGTTCCTGATGTGGGCGTGGTGCTGAGGGTGCGGGCGAAGGAACCGGACATCGCCAAGACGCCCGAAGTGGTGGTGGAGCCGAGGACGAGCGGGCTGTTCGCCGGAAGGGCCGCGCTGACGTTGAGACCGAGTGCCCCGTCCGCGATGGTGGTGAGCCCGGTGTAGGTGTTGGCACCGCCGAGGTTCCACTGGCCAGCTCCGGACTTGGTGACTGCCAAGCTGACGCCGCCTCCGACTGAACTGTCCCCAAGGATGGGGTTGAAGGTGTTATCACCTGTTGAGGCACCCGCGAAGGTCAGGGTGGCACTGGCCGAGGTGTTATTGACGATGGCACCGGTGTTGCTCCAGACAATCCCGTTACTGTTCGACACGGTACTGGTCAGGTTTGCACCCGTAGCCGCAGCGGCGAGCGTGAAGAGCCGGTCAGTGGTGGCGGAGCGGCTCCCCAAGGTGAGGGCGTTGTCAATAATGCTGCCACGATAATCAATCCCCGCCGTGGACCCAGTGAAGACGAGATTAGCGGCATCACTAGAGGAAGCTCCAATACCGCTTGGTTGACCGCCGATCGCCATGGTATCGACAGTGACCAAGCCAGTGCCGCCGATGGTGGTCACTCCTGTGTAGGTGTTGAGCCCACTCCAAGTGGCGGCTGCGCCACCCTTAGTGATGTTGAAGCCCGTTCCAGAAAAGACACCATTCCAAATGCCTCCACCATTTTGCGTGAACGTCTGACCGGAGAGTCCGCTGATCGTGCCAGCACCATCCAGAGCATTGACCACGGCGTTGGCAGCCGTCACACCCGTTAGAAGTTCTAGGGTCGCGCCTTGGCGGACGACCAGCGAAGCAGACGTCGCTGACAAGCGGGCTGCGGCTCCGTTGAGGCTGACCTTTCCTTCATTGATCGTCGTCGTTCCTGTCTGGGCGTTGGTGCCAAAAATGGCCAGCGTTCCCGCTCCATTCTTGGTCAGTCCAGCGGTCGTTGTGCTGGAAATATTCACTGGATTCGTGGCGCTACCGAGGTTCAGAGTGTCGGTCGAGAGGTTGACGCGGATTGCGACGTTCGTGCCAGCCACTCCACCCTGGATCAGGCGGGAAGTGCCACCATCGCTCAGGATGGAGGCCGTGCCGCCGGATTGAAGGATGCCCCCGGTGGAGACCACCAGGTTGCCGCTCAAGGTGAGGGTTTGATTATTCGTGAGGAGGGAGGAAATCGTGAGGGCACCGCTTGAAGTTGGAGCGGTCAATCTATTATGTGTGGCAGCCACCAAAGATGCGCCAGCATCACGGAAATTCCCAGCCACTCCATAAGTGGGTGTTGTAACCACACCAGCCACGACATCCGCGAAGTTGGCACCATTGATGTAGAGGTGTCCTTGGAAGTTTGCGGTTCCAGGGAGGGTGGTCGCAGTCGCTGCGGTCGGTGCCGTGGTAAAACTTACCGTCCCGCCGGTTGCTGCCGAAGTGTCAAAGTTCAGGCTGGAGGCTGCCGTCGTTGCCCCAAGGGAAGTGAAAATCAGGTTGGCTGCCGCGCCATTGCCCAACAGTCGTACGGTCGCCGCACCTGCTGTAGGTGTCAGTGCGCCAAGAGTCTCAGTCGTGGCCGCTCCAGCGAAGCCCCGAAACTCCAGCGTACCGCCAGCAGTTTGGGACGTGCCTTGGGACGAAAAGGTGATTAAGTTGGTCGCCGTTTCCAAAATCACGTTGGATGCTGCTGCCGTGCCACGCAGTTTCAAGGTACCACCTTGGATGGTGGTCGCACCCGTGTAGAGGTTCGCCGCATTCAGGACCCAAGTGCCTGCGCCCACCTTGGTCAAACCACCCGTGCCGCCGACAGGGAGTGCCGTGTTGATGATGTTGTCCGCCGTGTTGGAACCGCCCAGATTGACGTTGCCGGTCGTGGCGATTGAGGTGATCGCGCCATTAAGAATCACCGGATTGGCCCCAGCCTGATTCGCATAAATCGCACTCTGCCCCGTTGTGCTATTGAAGACGATTGGCCGACTGGTGGTGAGACCGGCAACGGTGGGCGTGACGCCCGTGCCACCGATGATGAGACTACCCGCCGTAGTGCCAGCGTTCCCCAAATTGATCGCAGCGGAGGAGGCCGTGCCGAGAGAACGGAAATCGGTGACCGTGATCGCACCGCCTGTGATGCTGACTGCCCCAGCCACGGTAGTTGCCACCCCTTGAATGGTCAGGTTTCCGGCACCCGACTTCGTCAGGGTCTTTCCATTATCGGTCCCCGCGATAATACTGCCCTGAAGAACCGTGTTGCCGCCGCCTCCGATCGCCAAGACCCGTGGTCGCGAGGCGGTGCTGCCCTCCGGCATCGTCAAGTTGCCGGTGAAGGTCAGTGGGCCGCCCATATTATTGGTGAGGGTGGTGGTAATGGTGGTGGTGCTGGTGCTGGCATCCGATGCCAGGGTGCTCATGGTCACGCCAAAGCCGTTCCGGCTGTTGAAAGTGGTGGTGTTCGTGGCAGCGGTGCCGCTGGCATTTTGATGCAGAGCTCCCAAGGTCGTGGTTCCGTTGATTGCCGAACCGCCGGCCGCTGGGCCGGTGAAAATGATGCCTGTGCTTCGAGTGTAAACATTCCTGCCGGACGCGAGAGCTCCAAAATTCAGATCGCCATCACTGCGGAACTCCAGAGTGCCTGCGTTCAGGTCAATGGCTGCAGCGGTCGTGGTCCCGGTGTTCGCCCCAAAGATGCTCGTGCCGCCTGCGGTCGCCTGAGTCACCCGCACGCTGCTCTGCTGGCCGATTGAAGAAGCTGAAATGCGGACCGTCCCGCTAAAGCCGGCAGTGCTGGAGGGATTGAGGAACAAAGTGCCAGCACCGGACTTCTCAATGCTGCCAGTCCCGGCGAGGACGCCAGTGAGGGCGAAATCACCCACCCCAGCGGAGTTCACTCCACCTAGGTTCGTGAACGTGGTGGCGGACGTGCCGCCGGCGTTGAGGGTTCCAGACAGCGTCAGCGTGCCGTTCACACTGTTAATACGGCTGTTGCGGATGGTGGCCGTTGGCGACAGCGGCAGCGGACTGACCGCCGAGGTTAGCGTCCCGGACAGCGTGTTGTTCCCGAGACTCAGGATCGCAGCGCCACGGTCGCCAATGGGTCCACGGCCTTCGAAATTGATAGCCCGCGAAAAAGTGAAGCCCCCGGCCGTGCCATCAAGCACGAGCGAACCGCCACCGAAGCCGATCATGTTCGTGTTCAACGGGGTGCTGTTGGTGGTCAAAATGGAGACGGTGCCTGCGCCGCCCAAGGCTGCTTCACTGTTGATGATGAGGGAGCCATTGGCGATGGAAGTGGTGCCCGTATAGCTATTCAATGGATTGGTGAGCCGGATCGAGCCGCCCCCCGTCTTGGTCAGTCCATCCGCTCCAGCGATGACACTATCAATGGTCGCCGACTCTCCCAAACCTGCGAACAAGCCTGCTCCTGCCCCCGCCAGCGTCAGCGACGTGCCACCTGTCAGCGTGTAACCGGAGCGATCAAAGCGCACCTGATTAGCCGTAAGCGCCCCGCTCAATGTCACGGTATTCAGTGTTGGCAGCGCCGAGAAGGCTTTTGAGAAGATGGCAGTATCGGCGCTGGTGTTTCCCCAAGTCGTCAGCGCACCGGCAGGCACCGGCCACCAATTCGATGTTCCCACATCCCAAGTACCATTGCCACCGAGGCCTGTGCCATCGACCGCGTTACCCACATCACTGCCGTCCGTGTCCCAATAAAAGGTTGCCCCCTGCAGCGGTTGAGCGATCTGCCAGAAAGCAGTGAGAACACAAAGAAATGAGCCAATGGGACGGCGGCAATCGCGTAGCGAATACATGGTTGAGTGGGAGGGCTTGGTTGGAGTCCGATTTTAAGTACGTGCTGATAACATCAAAATCCCATCAAAGAGTCGAACAAAATTCTCAGAATATGCCGCTTCAGATAATACTATAAGGACACCCAAAAGAGACTCAGAGACTTTCTCGCAGCCGAATAGCTCATTTTCTCACAAGCCAACTCGACCGACCTCCGAACAACCTCCTCAAAATAAGATTTATCGCCAAGCAATCGCCTGCACAGACCCAAGATTTCCTCCGCCGTGCGTCCATGACCACACAGGTCGGGAAAGATGATCCTCTCAGCCGTGCCGTTCCCACCCACGCAGGGGATGCGGCATAGCAATGCATCTCCGGCCACCTGCCCTGGGACGCTGCTTTGATCGAGCTGAAACACCAATTTATGCCCTGCCATGGTGCGCAGATATTCCTGCGCTGGCATCTGCCGCGAGATCACACGCATTTGCGGTGCCGTTTCGGCAAAACGGCGGTGCCAGTCATGGCTGTAGTCCACCAGCTTGTTCAGCACACGCTTCACCGGCGGCAGATCACTCGCCCGGCCACTGATAACGGTCACAGGTTCGTTCATCTCGGCAGCCAGCGGGCTTACCATCACCAAAGCCAGGGCGTGATTGCGTGAGGTGACGAAAAGCTGCCGGGTACCGATGAAAATCCCGCTTTTCTCAGGACTCGAGAGGTCCCACTCCTCCACTGGATAAGGCGGCGGGAGAAACAGCACTGGCAGATTCCTGTTTGCCGCCAGATACAAAGGCTCGGTATCATAAGTCGTCGCCAGTGCGCCATCTGCAAGAGCGCAGATCCGCTTGAAGGCACTCCAGTTCTCAAATTTCTGGAAGTGCCCGCCGATCTGCTGAAGCCCGGTTTCCTTGATCGTGATCACGACCTTCTTGCCCGCGTCCTTGAGCCGCCGCAGCAGAGCCTCTGCCCGCTCCATCTTGCTGCCGATTAAGAGCAGCACGTGGCTTTCCTCCGGCATCGCGCCATCGCCGCTGAGATAACTGCCCCACGTGCAGGCTGCATAAGCATGAAAATTCACCGGCAGATGCCCGGGGTCGCCCAACCTGCCGGCACCGTTGGGGAAAGACTGCCGCCCGTCCTTGCCACCGGGGGTCACCACGGCGAGGCGAAAGGAGGCATCGGAATCAGGCATGGTGCAGTTGGAAAAATGGGCTGGCCGCCGTGCTAACCGGATTCCCACACCAGCGCAAGCCTTTCGGAAGCGCCGTGTTCCCAAGATTTATCTCCACGAGGAAAAGATGGTTTTGACGAACCCAGACGTTCTATGGGACCATCCGGCCCTGCTCGCATGAAAATCGCTGTCATCACCTCCCTTGTCCTGTTCGCCTGCCTTCTTCCCGCCTTTGCTCAGGACCCCCCCAAACCTGCCGCTGAAGCAGCCGCGAAGGAATGGGTGCTTTTTGATGGGAAATCTCTCGATGCCTGGGAGACCGTGGACATCGGCGGCAGCGGCCAGATCGAGTTGGAAGGCGGGGTGATGATCATCAATCAGGGGGACAGCCTCAGCGGGGTGGTCTATAAAAAAGCAGCTGATCTGCCACTGACCAACTATGAGATCAGCCTCGAAGCCAAGCGCCTCCAGGGTGTCGATTTCTTCTGTGGCCTGACATTCCCCGTCGGCGACCTGAAAAAGTGCGCCACCCTCATCTGCGGCGGCTGGGGTGGCAGCGTCACTGGCATCAGCAGCATCGACGATGTGGACGCCAGCAACAACGCCACCGGCACCTACCAGAAGTACGAGGACGACAAATGGTACAAGATCCGCCTCCGCGTGACACCTGCGAATCTCTCCGTGTGGATCGATGACAAACAGATCGTGGATCAGGACATCAAAGACCGCAAAGTCAGCCTCCGTCCCGGCCCCATCGAAACCTACGCCCCGCTCGCCATCTCCACCTTCAACACGGCGGCGGCGATCCAAAACGTGCGGATGAAAGCGGTGAAGTGAAATCCGCAAGCCCGGCGTGTGTGGGTTTCATGCTTCTGCAACGGCAATCTTTGCAAATTGTTGTCTCGACAAGTCCGGGAGAACGTAGAATCTCGCCGCTCCCTGGCACGGACCTTTTCCGCGCCAATCCAACCTCTCTCTAATGTCTGATTCCATTTTTTGGTTTGTCGGTGCCCTCGTGGGCAATGTCATCTTCGCGTCCTTCTTTGAATGGTCCATCCACCGTTACGTGATGCACCGGCCCGTGGGCAGCTTCCGCTACGCCTTCCAGGCGCACGCCGTCGTGCATCATCAAGTCTTCAAAGCGGACCACACCTACCACCTCGTCGATCCGAAGGACCAGGAAACCATCCCCATGGCCTGGTGGAACGGCCCCGTGCTCATCCTGATGGGAGCCAGCCCCACACTCCTCCTCTCCGCCATCACCGGCCACTGGATCATGCTCGCCGGAGCTGCCACGACCTTCGTCCTCTATTACATCGCCTACGAGTACATCCACTGGTGCATGCATCTGCCCAAAGCGCGTCGCGTGGAGAAGCCCTGGCTCTTCCGCCGCCTGAACGGTCATCACCTCCTACATCACCGCTACATGCACAAAAACTTCAATGTGGTCTTCCCGCTGGCCGACTTTTGCCTGGGCACACTCCTTGTGAGATCGAAGATCCAGTTCGCACAGGCCATGGGGCCTTCAGTGCCAGATGTGCAGCCAAGAAAAGCCTGAGCCTCAGGCCTTCGGCACATGTGGCACGAGCACGTCGGGTGACTGATTGCGCTGCTTGCTGCGGCGGGTGGCTTCTTTGGCAAAGATTTCCTGGGAGCGTTTTGCTTTTTTTGCGGTGACCACAGGCAGATGCCAGGTGCCATCGCTACGCAACACACGGCCACGAGCGGTATCGGTAAAGTGCGTCTCCAGGATATGAATGAGGCGCTTGCGCGCCTCTTTGTCCTCGATGGGGACGAGCAACTCGACGCGCTTCGAGAGATTGCGGTTCATGAAGTCGGCGCTGGAGATAAAGACCACATGGCGTCCGCCCTGGCGGAAAATGTAGATGCGGGCGTGCTCCAGATTGCGGTCGATGATGCTGACGACGCTGATGTTCTCGCTCAACCCCTTCACGCCGGGGCGCAGGCAGCAGATGCCGCGCACGTTCAGGCGGATTTTCACACCGACCTGGGAGGCATCGTAGAGTGCCTCGATCATTTCGCGATCTTCCAGCGAGTTCATCTTCAGCATGATCTCGGCGCTTTCACCCTGGCGGGCACGCTCGGTTTCGCTGCGGATCATCGTGATCAGTCGCTCGCGCAGTCCAAAGGGGGCCATGCTGAGCTTCTGGAAATGCACGAATCGTGAGCGCCCGGTGACGGTGTTGAAAAAGGCGCTCGCATCGCTGCCGTAATCAGTACGGCAGGTGAGGTAGCTGATGTCGGTGTACAGCTTGGCCGTGGCCTCGTTGTAGTTGCCGGTGCCGAAGTGCATGTAGCGCACCAGGTGCCCCGACTCACGGCGCATGATCAGGCAGACCTTCGCGTGCGTTTTCAAACCACGGACACCATAGATGATCTGCGCTCCGGCATTCAGGAGATCATTCGCTCGATCCAGATTGCGCGCCTCATCGAAGCGGGCCTTCAGTTCGACGAGCACCGTGACCTGCTTGCCGGCCTCGGCGGCCTTGATCAAAGCAGCAACGACACGGCTGTTCCGTGCCGTACGGTAGAGGATCTGCTTGATGGCGATGACGTTCGGGTCAGCGGCCGCTTCCTCGATCAGCTTCACCACGGGCTCAAAGCTCTCGTAAGGGTGATGCAGGATCAGATCACCACGTTTGATCACCTCAAACATGCTCTCGCCGGGCTCGATCTGCGGCGGCGTTTGACTTTGCCAGGCATCGACTTTTAAATCATCAAAGCCAGGAAGGCCGGCAATGCCAAAGTAGGCGGAGATATCCAGCTCTCCGGGAATGGTGAAGGTCTGCGCCTTGCCCGCCTCGCACATCTGACGAATCGCGGAGACGAGTTCACGCTTCGCACCTTCCTCGATCTCGATTCGGATGGCCGCGCTTTGCAGACGTTTGTCCAAAATGCCCTCCATCTCGCTCACAAGGTCGCTCACATTCTCGTCATCGGCGGCGATGTCGGAGTTTCGGCTCACGCGGAAGCGCGCGGTGGCGGTGACATTTTCCGAAGGGAAATAGCGGTGAAGGAACAGGCCAAGCACATCCTCCAAATTCACATAAGCATGCTGCGCGCCCCCGGCATCGGGCACGATGACATGCCGCGAAAGACTGCCCGGCACGCTGACGAGCACCAACCGCTGAGTGCTGCCGCCTTCTTCACCCTGCGATGAAACGGCGCAAAGCACGTTGATATGCAGGGCTGGAATGGAAGGCATCACGCCCTCCTCAATGGCGATGGGCGATAGCACGGGGAAGATGTGCTCCATGAAGTGCTCATCCAGATCCGTGCGCTGGGCGGGTGTCAGTTCCGTAGTTGCGAGCCGGCGGATGCCCTTCTCCGCCAGCATGGGCACGAGCTTCTGGTTCAGCAGCTCATGCTGCCGGGCGATGAAGCCCATCGTGCGCTCATGAATCTGATCCCACTGCTGGCTCGGCGTGAGCCCGCTGGAATCCTTCGCCCGCCTCCCCTGCTCACGCAGAAACTGTAACGCACCGACGCGCACCATGAAGAATTCATCCATGTTCGAGGCCGAGATGGCCAGGAACTTCACCCGCTCCAGCACAGGTAGATCATCGCGCGCGGCCTCGTCGAGCACGCGCTCGTTGAAGGCCAGCCAGCTCAGCTCACGATTGAGGAAATGATGGTCGGAAAAGGGCATGGGAAAGTGGGGGATCAGGGTTGGGCCAGCACGACATCGTAGCCGTAGATCTCGCGGAAAATGTCGCACTTCGAGTTGATGGCGATCTGCTCGATCGTGGTGTCTTCGATACCGGGCGTGATGACTGTCAGCCGGCTGCCTTCAGCGCGCAGGACGATGCTTTTGATTCGCTGCGCATGGCTGCGGTCCAGCGCATCGGCGAGCCGCAACAGTGCGGCGAGCTTGAAGACGATCATGCGTTCCTCACGAGTGAGATCGGAGAAGTGCGGGTGGTTCGGCTCGGGGTTGTAGCGGCGATGGTAGCGCGCCAGCAGTGCCACCAGTTCTCGCTCGCTGGTGCTCAGACCGAAGATCTCCGTCTGCATCAGGATGTAGAGGCTGTGCTTGTGATGCTCACGCGGACTCACGAACATCCCCACCTCATGCAGCACGGCGGCCACTCGAATGACGAGTTCATAGCGCGGCTCCAGGCCGTGGAGATGACTGAGTTCGCGGAAGAGTTGCTGGGCAAAATTGGCCACGTGATCCGCGTGCTTGCGATCCGTCTTGTAGCGCACGCCGATCTCCGTGGCGGCCTGCATCACCTCCTCCTGGAAGGTGGCTGTGCGGGGGCTGGCGATCACCAGATCGTGCATGAGTTCGCGCTGAAAGTCCCCATCGGGCACCCAGATCACTTCATCGCCAAAACGACGCGCAAGGGCAAGGTTCGTCTGGAGCGCGGGCACGATGCCTTCACCTCCTGTATAATGCACGGCCAGCCGACGCACGAGCTGGTCGGGACTGAGTTCGGCGATCTTTTCCGTGAAGCGCTCCAAGTCGATCTCAGTGACACGACAGGCGCCTTGTTTCGGCTTTGTCAGCAGTGGCGCGATGCTCTGGAGTTCCGCACCGATGGCCACATGATGGTCGAATTTATAGCCCGAGTAATCCTGCGCCAGATGATCCACCACACCTCGGATCTGCTCCTCCAAATGCATCAAATGCTGCGGCGACTCGACGTCTGATCCCGCCACCGCTTCACGTGCCCGGAAGATGCCGAGGCGATAGTTGCTGTAGGCGGCGAGGCGGCCCTGCCGGAAATACAAGGCGCGTGTGTTCCCCGGCCCAATGTGGGAAACGAAGGTGTTTCCCTTCGCCAACAGCGGGTTCTTTTCCAGCAGTCTGCGGGCGATCTGATAGACGAGGCGCGTCATGTCGCCGTCATCAATGAGACGCGCATTCAGTCCTGTGGTGACTTGCAGCCGGTTGAGGAAAATCTCGTGATTCGTGGCCTCAGAAAGGATGTTCGTGTTGTAGAGGCGGATGGACTCCGACGGGATGCTGTATTCGCGTGTCGTCTGCAAAAAATCCCGCAGGATCGCCGCTGCCTGCTCGATCGTGCTGCGCGTCACCGTGCCAGTGCGGAAGATGTCGCGCGCGAGCGGAAGAGGCCGATCCAGATGTTCCACCTCCTTGAAGGCTGCGCCTGAAACACGACTGCCAATCACCATCGAGAGTGAGGCAGCGCCGACGAAGATCACGGCTTGTTCGGAGGAGGGTTGAGCAGAAGGGTCAGACATGGCTGGAAGATTCTAAACGAAGCGCTGAGGACGTCTTACTTGCTGCTGGATTCCCGCAACCACGCCACACTCCCCACCGCCACCGCCGTGCCACCGAGCTTCGCCACGCTGTATTTGATATTCTTCGCCAGGCCGGGCACGGCAAAACGGTTCACCTCTTCCTTCAGTAGGTTCACATAAAGCATGGGCATCTCCTCCACGAGTCCTCCGCCGAGCGTGATGTGATCAGGTGCGAGCAGATTCACCACCGCCGCCACGCCCATGCCTAGATAGCGGATGGAATTGCGGAACATGATCATGCCTGCGTCATCACCGCTGCGGAAGGCGTTCGCCAGCGCCTTGCTGCGGATCTCGCGCAGATTGCCCTGGGTCTTTTTATCGAGTTCAGGAAGCTGGCCGCGGTAGCAGGCCACACCGGCCTGGGAAGCCAGCGCCAGTCGGCTGGTCAGATCTTCCAGCAAAACGGTGCCATCATGCGGACTGCCGAGATGTGTACCCGGCAGGTAGATCATTCCGAGTTCCATCGCTGAGACACCACGACCCATGACGATCTTCCCATCATAGACAAAGCCAGCCCCCACGCCCGTGCCGGGAAAGACGCCGAGCAGCGAGCGCGAGCCCATGCCCGCGCCGAGTTTGTATTCGCCGAAGGTTCCTGCATCCACGTCGTTGAGTACGGCCACAGGCTTCTTGAAGACACCGCGCAGCATGTCGGTGAGATGGACATTGTTCCAGCCAAGGTTCGGCGCGTTAATAAGGATGCCTTTCTCGGGATTGACCAGTCCGGGGCAGCCGATGCCGATACCTTGCAAACCTTTAGGATTCACGTTCGCAGCCGCGATGGCCTCGTGGATGGCGTTGAGGATCTTTTTTCGGCCTTTGGCCTGACCATCGGAGCCATTCGTGGATTTCCGAGCTGTGCCGAGGACTTGATAATTTTTATCCAGCACGCAGGCCAGCATCTTCGTGCCACCGAGATCAAAGCCGATCCAGAAAGGCACCTCCTTCAGCTTCACGGGTTTGCTCGCTTTCACCACCGGAGCGGCGGCTTTGCTGGGAGTGATTTTCTTTTTGGCCATGCGCCCAACAGAGCACGGGCCGCCCCGTCCGGGCAAGTGACTTCCAGCAGTCTTGATTCTTAACTCCGCTCTTCCCAAGCCCGCCTTTCCATCCTACAAACCCGCCGTGACCGACACCCCCATCGCCCGCGAGGACCTCTTCGATGCCGCCTTCCTGGACCGGCTGCGCTCGCTGGCCGTGAGATTGAGAAAGCGCCGCGCCCTGAATCGTCGCGGCGCCCAGTCCACCCCCGCCACCGGCTTCACCCGCGAATTTAAAGACTACCGCCACTACACCCCCCGCGAAGACTACCGCGCCATCGACTGGCGGCTCTACGCCCGGCTCGATAAACTCTTCGTCCGTCTCTATGAAGAGACCCAGGAGCTCAATCTCCACCTCCTCATCGACACCAGCGGCTCCATGGCCGAGCCGCATGGGGAAAAGCGCAAGCAGGCCCTCCGCTTCGCAGTCGCCCTCGCCTACCTCGGGCTCGCCGGGCAGCAGCGCGTCAGCCTTTATTCCCTCGGCGAGACCTGCCGCCAGGAGCTCCCGCCCCTGCGCGGCCAGGGCAACATCGAAAAGATCATCCAGTGCGCCTCGAAGCTGAAGTTCGGCGGCCTCACCGACCTCCAGCGCAGCTTCACCGACTTCCACCCCACCCGTCAGCGCTACGGCGTCATCTTTGTCATCTCCGACTTCTTCGGGCGCGATGTCACCACCGCCGCCGAGTCCATCAAACGCGCCGCCACCTGGCCCGGCGAGTGCCATTTCCTCCAGATCCTCCACCCCGAGGAGCGCGTCCCCACCCTCGAAGGCGAAGTCGAGCTTGATGAAGTCGAGACCGGCGAACGCCGCCGCTTCTGGCTCACCCGCCGCGACGTCCAGCGCTACACCGACAGCTTCGATGCCTTCTGCGAGGAACTCTCACGCGAATGCGCCTCCCACCGCATCGACTACATGCAATGCGGTGCAGACGAACCCTTCGAGCAGCGCTTCCTCGACCTCCTGAACCGCGGCTCCGCGCTCTCCAGCGCTTAGACCTACTCCGCATGCTTCACCTGCCGCACTCCGTCGGCTAGATTCAGCGAGCCTGAGATCACGGTGAAGGCACCAGCGGCTGCAGTCGGCCAGATGAGGTAGGGGAAATCCAGCATCAGCCAAAGGATGGCCGCGAACTGCATGAACGTCGCCACCTTGCCGGTCCAGTGCGGCTTGATCTCGCACTTGCCCACGAGGTGGTCGATCAGGAAAGCCGCGCCAATGCTCGCCAGATCGCGGAAGATGACCAGCGTCGGAAACCAGAGGGGAAAATGCTGACGCCAGCCTGTGAAGCTCAGCGTCACGATGGCCGAGAGCAGCATGAGCTTGTCCGCCAGCGGATCGAGGATGGCCCCCAGCTTGCTCGCCTGATTGAAATGCCGTGCGATGTAGCCATCCACCGCATCACTGATGGCGGCGGTGAAGAAAACCGTGATCGTCCACCAGCGCAGCGATTCATTCGCCATGCCTGCGGCCACGCTCTGCCCGTAATAAATGGCCAGTCCGATGAAGACCGGAATGAGCAGGATGCGGAAGATCGTGATCTGGGTGGCGAAAGTCACAGCTCCCCTACTACGCGTGAATCACGGGAAATGAAATGCCCAGTTCTGCCGCCCTCGCGTCCAGGTTTGACACTCCGCCCGTCCTGCGACTGAATCACGCCAGCCAACGCATGAGATCCGCCTTCATCGACAAACTGCTGAAACGCATGGACCGCCTGGAGCCAGGCGAGGTGCAGAGCGTCGTGCTCGAACTCATGAAGGAGAAAGGCTTTCTGGAGAAGGTCTTCCAGACACTCCAGGAGGGTGTCATCCTACTCGGGCCGGAAGGCGCGGTGACCTATGTGAACCAAGCCGCCTGCACTTTCTTCGGGCTCAAGGCGGAGCAGGTCATCGGGCAAAAGCTCCAGCAAGGGATGCGCGGGCTGGATTGGAATGAGCTGTTGAAACCCGGTGCGGTGGTGAGCCGCGACCTGGAGGTTTTTTATCCCGAGAACCGCTACCTGAACTTCTACATCACCAGCATCGACGAAGAGCAGCCGCTCGGCTTCGTGATGCTGATCCGCGATGTCACCGAGACGCGGAAACGCACCGAGCAGCAGCTCGAAAGCGAGCGCTTGAACGCCTTTACCCTGCTCGCCGCCGGTGTGGCGCATGAGCTGGGGAATCCGCTGAACTCGCTGACGATCCACCTTCAGCTCCTGGAGCGTCGTTTGAAAAAGATGGGCAAGTCCGGTGACTCACTGCGCGAGCACCTCGACATCGCCACGGGCGAGATCAAGCGGATGGACACGATCATCAGCCAGTTCCTCGCCGCCATCCGCCCCTCGAAACCACAGCTCCAGCGCAGCCAGATCGCCGATCTCGTGCAGGAGAGTGTGCGGTTCCTGAAGCCCGAGCTGGATCAGGCCAAGGTCAAAGTGAAGCTCGACCTCCGCCCCGACATGCCCGCCATGCCGCTGGATGCCGACCAGATGAAGCAGGCCATCTACAACCTCATCCGCAACGCCTCCCAAGCCATGCCGAAGGGCGGCACGCTGACCATCAGCGGCAGCTACACCGACTTTGAAGTGCGGCTCAGCTTTGAAGACACCGGCAAAGGCATCTCCGCCGAGCAAATGGGCCGACTCTTCCAGCCATTCTCCACCACCCGCCCCACCGGCACCGGCCTCGGCCTCCTCATCGTCCGCCGCATCATCCGCGAGCACGGCGGCGAAATCGATATCGAATCCCGCGTCGGCCAAGGCACCCGCGTCAGCCTCTGGCTGCCGTTGGTGGAGCGGAAGGTGAGACTGCTCGGGGATGGGGAGGAAGCAAACTTATCACCCTCATGAAAGGCTTCTCGGTCCTCTTCATCCGCTTGGCCCTGCTGCTATTTGCCAGGGACGCAGTGAGTCAGGAAAGCATCCCCTTAGATTACTCTAGCGGCTACATCGAAGACGCTCCTTTTGGACTGATGGGGTCGCTTGTGATATGGGCCTTCATGCTGGGTCTCGTTGTTCTCTTCTGCCTCCTGATCGGCCTCGGGCTCGCGCTTGGGTTGGCGATCATCGTGGGGCTCGCGGCCATGTTTGGCGCGGGTGGGGTGGTGACTTCTTTGGT
>JBIKIA010000447.1:0-4297 GCA_044361885.1 Prosthecobacter sp.
CCGCATCTTCCCCGCCCTGGCAGTGATGACCCTTTTCACTATGGCGGCTGGCGCGGTGTTGCTATTCCCTGACGCGCTGCAAAAGCTCGGGGCCGCCTTGTTCGCGCAGGTCCTGCTCATCTCGAATCTCTACTTTTGGAATGACTCGTCCGGGTACTTCGCCGGTCCTGCGGAGGAGCAGCCGCTGCTGCACACTTGGTCGCTGGCCGTGGAGGAGCAGTTTTATCTCTTCATGCCATTGCTCTGCCTGCTGCTCTTCCGGCGCTGGTCCGCACGCCAGGGCGCGCAGACGCTTAAGTCCGCCTGTCTGCGCGTCTTCACCGTGCTGCTCGGGCTCGGCTTTCTCTTCTCCGTCGTCACCACCTGGTGGAATGCCCACACCGCTTTCTATTGGCTGCCCATGCGGGCCTGGGAGCTTCTGCTCGGTGCCTGCCTGGCCTGCCTGCCTGATAAAAAGCCCGCCCTCACCGACCGCCGCCGCGCCCTGCTTGCCGCTGCAGCGCTCCTCACTATCATCGTCGTCGGTGCGGTCTATGACAAACGCACCCTCTTCCCAGGTCTCGCTGCCCTGCCGCCCTGCCTCGCCACGGCGGCGCTCATCTGGGTGGGGAATCCCCTCTTCGGCGGCAATCCCGTCTCCCGCCTCCTCGCTTCCCCGCTGCTCGTCAAAGTCGGGCTCGTCTCGTATTCTTTCTACCTCTGGCACTGGCCGGTGCTCGCCTACATGAACTACCTGAACACCGGCTCCAAGGATGACATCCCGAGGTCCATGCGCGTCCTGATCATGGGACTGGCCTTCGGTATTGCCTGGGCCTCCTGGCGCTGGGTCGAGACACCTGTCCGCCGTCGCCGGTGCTTCAAAACACGGCGTTCCCTTTTCATCGCCGCCCTCAGCATCATGGCCCTCATGCTCGCCACAGGTGCCTGGATTTACCGCTCAGCCGGGCTGCCCGACCGCCTCGATCCCCAGGTCCTGCGCTTTGCCAATGCGGGAGTGCTCGACCGCGCCCAGCGCTCCTGGAAGGACAACCCTGAAGACGCCTTCCGCGACACCCTCCCCGAGCTGGGCCAAAAGACCACCGGCACCGCCGACCGCGTCCTGCTCTGGGGCGACAGCCACGCCATGTCCCTCATCCCCGTGCTTGATGCCTGCTGCCGGGATCAGGGCAGTTCCGGTCTCATCGCCGCCCACAGCGCCACCGTTCCCACCCTCGGCTACTACCGCCCCAGCCGCACCGGACTCGACTCCCGCAGCCCCGCCTGGACCGCCGCCGTGCTGGACATCATCCGCAAGCGCCGCATCCCTGACACCATCCTCACCGCCTACTGGAAGGAGAGCACTGGCAAGGACCCCGCCGCCTTCTCCCAGGCCCTGCTGGAAACCGTCCGCCAGCTCCGCAGCGCAGGCACCCGCGTCTGGATCGTCCTGGATGTCCCCGAGCTCTCCTTCGATGTGCCGAAAGCCCTGGCCCTCCATCACATGCGCCCCGGTCTCATCCCCGATCCCCGGCTCCAGGCCACCACCCACGCCGCCCATGAGAGGGAAAACAGCGTCATGCTCCGCCTCGTGCTCGAGCTTCAGAAAGCCGGGGCCACCGTTCTCGATCCCTCCGCCCACCTCTTCGACTCCGCCGGGCGCACCCTCATCGAGGAAAACGGCACCTCCCTCTACGGTGATGGCGACCATCTCACCATCGCGGGAGCCCTGAGGCTGAAGCCCCTCTTCGTTCCAATCTTCAGCCCATCCACTCCCTAGGCTACGAGCCCGCCTCCATTCGCAACGAGCACGCTGAGCTTTCGATTTCTCACGCCAGAACGGTCAGGAAGAGCCATGCGGCGAAGACAAATACCGCGCACTGTCTTCGTACACCTTTCTCGATGTTCTGCCGCCTCTCCGTTCTCTTCATCACTGCCTCCGCCAGTGCCGCCGACTATTCACGCGATATCCAGCCGCTCTTTGCCGAGCACTGCCTGGAATGCCACGGCCCCGATGGCAGCAAGGGCGGTCTCGTTTTGACCTCGCGTGATGCGGCGCTGAAGGAACTGAAAAGCGGCGCGAAAGGCATCGTGCCCGGTGATGTCACCGCCAGCAGCTTGATCGAGCGTGTGACGACCACCGACCTCGAAGATCGGATGCCGCCGAAGGCCAAGAAGCCGCTCAAGGCCTCCGAGATCGAGCTATTGAAAGCCTGGATCAAAGACGGCGCGAAGTTTGACCAGCACTGGGCCTACAAGCCGGTCGTCCAACCGAGTGTCGAAGGTAGCGGACATCCCATCGATACCTTCGTGCACGCCAAGCTCGCGGAGAAGAAGACCGCGCCCTCAGCAGAGGCGGATAGGCACACCTTGATCAAGCGCGTGCATTACGATGTGCTTGGCCTGCCGCCGACAATCGCGGAGGTGGATGCCTTCCTCGCGGATAAATCGCCAAAAGCCTACGAGGCCATGGTGGATCGAGCTTTGTCGAGTCCGCACTATGGCGAACGCTGGGGCCGTCACTGGCTGGACGCAGCCCGCTACGCCGACTCGGATGGTTATGAAAAGGATCGTGCTCGTCCCGATGCCTGGCGTTACCGCGACTGGGTGATCCGCGCGGTGAATGACGACCTGCCTTTTGATCAATTCACCATCGAGCAGATCGCTGGCGACCTCCTGCCGGATGCCACGCCGGAGCAGATCGTCGCCACCGCGTTTCATCGGCAAACACTCACGAACACCGAAGGCGGCACGGATCAGGAGCAGTTCCGCATCGAGGCTGTCATGGACCGCACCGAGACCACCGGAGCCGTCTGGCTCGGGCTGACCGTCGGCTGTGCCCGCTGCCATACCCACAAGTATGATCAGATCACGCACAAGGAGTACTACCAGCTCTTCGCCTACTACAACAATGGCGACGAAGTGACCAAGCAGGTGCCAACCTCCCCTGAAGATTGGAACGAGTATGTCAAATCCAACGGCGATGCCGCGAAGAAGCTCGTGCCGCTGCAAAAGCAGCTCGATGCCGCGAAAGCAGCGCTGCCCACCAAGCTGCCTGATTGGGAGAAAGCCGTGCAGGCAAGACTCTCCGCGGCACGCAAACTCAACGCCAAGGCCAGCTTCGCAGCACTGGAGATCAAGAGTCTCGAAGCGAAATCCAAAACCAAATTCAAGAAGCTCCCCGACGGCTCCCAACTGACCACTGGCAAGGCTCCGAAGACCGACACCTACACACTCGAACTCGCCGCATCCGCTAAGTCGCTCGTCGCCATCCAGCTCGAACTGCTGCCAGATGATTCCCTGCCCTCCAAAGGTCCCGGACGAACCCCGAATGGCAATTTCGTGCTCAGTGAGTTAAAGCTGCTGCGCGGCCCAAGTCTCGCGGGGGCCATCGAAGTGCCGCTGCATTCAGCGAAGGCGGATTACGAGCAGAAAGGCTTCTCAGCGAGCGCGACCCTGGATGGCAATAGCTCCACTGGCTGGGCTATAGGCGGCCAAGCAGGCAAGCCACATCGGATCACCTTCCAGCTCATCGAGCCGGTAATGGCTGGCGAGAAGCTCTTCGTGCGTCTCGATCAAGACTACACCAAGAACACCGAGCATACGCTGGGGCGCTTCCGAGTGCTCGGCAGCAGTGAAGTCACTGAGGAAAGCATCGCACCTGCCGACGTGGTGAAGATTCTTGGTGAAGAGCCGAAGCGTCGGAATCCTGTGGTCATCATGCCGCTCTGGGCCTGGCTGGAGAAGGTCGATCCCGAGGTCGTCAATTCCGCCAAAGCACTCGAAGACGCCAAATCCAAGCTACCCAAGCCGCCGCTCATGGATGCGCGAGTCATCGCTCAACGCAGCACCAGTCCGCGATCCACGCATCTGCTGCATCGCGGTGATTTCCTCCAGCCTGCGGATGAAGTGCAGCCCGGCACGCTCGCGGTATTGCCAAAAACACAGGTCAGCACACGCCTCGACTTCGCCAAGTGGCTCGTGAGCGCTCATAATCCACTGACACCGCGTGTCACCGTAAACCACATCTGGGGCAAGCTTTTCGGTGAAGGCCTCGTCACCACCGCCGCCGACTTCGGCGTGCGCGGAGCCAAGCCCACGCATCCTGAATTGCTCGACTACCTCGCCGCCGAGTTCATGAAGCAGGGCTGGAGTCGTAAGAAACTGCTGCGACTCATCTTGACCTCCGCCACCTACAAGCAGGAGTCCAAACACCGTGCGGAGATGCTGGAGATCGACCCGAAGAACACGCTGCTCTGGCGTCAAAACCGCCTCCGAGTCGAAGGTGAGATCGTGCGTGACCTCACCCTCGCCGCCGCTG
>JBIKIA010000168.1:0-9089 GCA_044361885.1 Prosthecobacter sp.
CGCTCGACCAACTTGCCCACGGCGGTGTTCGAGTCGGCCGCATTTGATCTTTCAAAGCTCTCCACTTCCTCCGGCGTCGGCGGCAGTCCGATGACATCGAGATACAGCCGACGCGCCAGCACCGCGCTTTCCGCCGGCGGTGCGGGCGACATGTTCTCCCCGCTTAACTTCACGCGCACCAGCGCATCGACCGGATGCGTGTCCGCTGGCACGGGGGCCTTCACCGGCGACTCGAAGGCCCAGTGCTTCGCGTAGTCCGCGCCTGCGGCAATCCAGCGCCGCAGGGTCGCGATCTGCGTCGGCGACAGCGGTTTCTTTTCCTTCGGCGGCGGCATCACCTCGTCCGCGTCATGTGAAAGCAGACGCGCCAGCAACGCACTCGCTTCCGGTTGGCCCGGCACGATGACCGGCTCATCGGAATCACCGCCTTTCAGCGCTGCTTCCCGAACATCCAGGCGCAGTCCCGCCTTACGGCTTTGCTCGTCCGGCCCGTGGCAGGTGAAACAGTGCTGCGAAAGAATCGGCTGCACCTCTCGCGTAAAATTCGGCCCGGGCACTGCAGCCTGCGTGATGAACGAACCGGCAAGGAACGCGGCCAGCAGCACTGGGAATCTTGTCAGCCGAATGGGGTCAGCCAATCGTCTTGGAATCCGTGGAAGCCTGTTCATCTGTGTTTGATTTGGCTGACCTGATTTTTTCATCCGAAGTAGGAGCTGAGCGGTGCCGCAGGATCATCGGCGATGTGAATCCAAAGATGCACATGCGGCGCTCCGCGGAAGAACCAGACGAAGGCCGGCCCCTCCACGCGCCACACATCCCACTCGCCATCCGCGCCCATGTCGAACTGCTCATAGAAGGCGATGCTACAGGCCTCAATGCCGCCCTGCTTCTTCAGGCAACGCATCACTTGGCTGCGATACTCTTCGCGATACGGCTCCAGGAACCCGGCGAGCATTTGATCAATGGCGTCTCGCTGTTCGCGGCCCATTTCCGCGATCGGTAGTCCCGGAAACGGACCCTTCGGCCCTCGGAAGCGGATCTCCGCCTCGCGCCTATCGTCGCGCTCGATGCCGGGGCGCACCGTGGTGCGGTCGAGCGTCTTGCGCAGCAGCGCATCCACCCGGGCGATTTCCTTGGGCGTCGGATATCGCAACTGCCGGTCGAGGTCCGCCATCACTGCCGGATCGGTGACACCGCAGGGCACCTGATCCTTCACCCGCGCCCGCGCCCGCTGTTTCTCATCCAGCAGCGCATACACTCCGTTCGCCAGCTTGGATTGATACCACCAAATGTTGTCGGGATGCCCGGTCTTTTCAAAAAAGCCCGAGGGCTGATGCCCCTGCGCGATCCCGCCGCCGAAAGCCGATGAAGTGTCGTGTCCGCTGCCTGCCCGCAACGTGAGGTGAAAGCCGGTCACCAAACACTGGAAATGCTCCTCGTCCGGCGCTCCGAAGAACGCGATGGCCTGATCCTCGCCCCATTCGCCGCCGTAGTCGTCCACCGCCTGCTTTTGCAACTTCTCCGTCCAGCCGGGGGCCAGCACCGTCTTCATCACTTCCAGCACCAGCGCCCGCTGTTGATCCGAGTAGAAATCGCTCGCGAGCAACTGCGGCGTTATCTTCCACGCGTTCGCCATGTGGGAACGCAGCGGCACGCCTTTCGGATCGGCGAAGTAGAGCGGCTTGCGGTTGTATTCAATGTCCACGCGGTAATCCCAGTCAAAGCACACCGCCTTCCGCTGTTCCGAGCTGAAGCTGTGAAAGAGCTCCCGCATCACCTCATGCGAGCCGGAAGCCGGGCGCTTGGTCGATTGGGCCTGGATCCACGGCGCGGCCACGCTGGAGCACAACGCGGTTGCGGAGGTGGAGAGGAAGTTTCGGCGTGTGAGTGGTTGTGGATTCATGTCGTGTTGCAAAGCAGAACTACGTGCGTGAACACTTGCATTCAATTCTCCAGCGAAACTATCTTCCTAATGACCGTTACTCTCTGAGCAATGAAAGCCAAACGCCCAACGAAGCCCTCCGATGACCGTCGCTACTTCAAGGAAGTGCGATTCCGCCAGATCCGCGCCCTCGTGGAGACAGCGCGCTGCGGCAGCTTTGCCGAAGCCTCGCGCAGGCTCGGCATGGCCACGCCTTCCGTCTGGCGACAGGTGCGGGCACTGGAGGATGATTACGGCGTGCAGCTCGTCGCCGCGCAGGGGCATGATGTGCGCCTCACCGAGGATGGCGAGCGGCTCGTGGACCTCGCCGCGCCGCTGGTGGAGGGGTTTGACTCGCTGAAAAAAGTCTTCCACGACGAGCACGGCAAAGCCGAGCGCCACCTGCGTATGGCCGCGCCCGCCACCGTGCTTAACAGCAGCCTGCGCCATGTTATCGCCCGCTACCGAGAGTCCCATCCGCAGGTGCGCCTCTCGCTCATCGATGCGCCATCGCGCACCGCGTGGCAGCTCCTGGAGGCCGAAAAGGCCGACCTCGCTATCGTCGGAGCACCTGAAGGCGTGCCGCTGCCCTCGCGGTTCCAGGCCGTGCCGCTCGTGAAGTATCCCTTTGAAGTCGTGTGCCTGCAAAGCCATCCCTTTGCCCAACTCAAATCACCCAAGCTGCGGGACATTCTCAAACAACCTCTCATCCTCGCGGGCGAAGATTCCAGCTCACGCATGCAGCTTGACCATCTCGTGGCGAAAGCCGGCCTCAGCGACCGCATGAACGTCATCATGACCGCTGGCAACGTCACCTCCATCCTCAATTACGTGGCCCTCGGCATGGGCGTGGCCGTGCTCTCCCGTCCCGCCAGCGAAGTCCTGCCCGTGCCCGCCGATGTGAAAGCCCGCTTCATCAACCGCGATGTCTCCGCTTCGCTCGGCCACGACCAAGTCGTCCTGCTCCACCCCAAAGGCCGCCACGAACTCGCCCACGTCCGCGCCTTTCGCGAAATGGTCATGAAGGGGCTGAGGGCGGATGCGCCGAGAAAAGTCGCTTTGTAAGCGCCTCGTGGCGGTTAGAAGCTCTGCTTATCATGATCACACCAGAATCTGCTTCACCACATGCCCATGAACATCCGTGAGGCGGCGGTCAACGCCGTTCGTGCGCACGGTGAGCTTCTCGTGATCGATGCCGAGGAGATGGAGGATGGTGGCGTGGAGGTCGTAACCGGTGGTGATGTCTTGCGCGGCCTGGTAGCCAATGTCGTCGCTGATGCCATGGGTGATGCCGGGCTTGATGCCTGCGCCCCAGAGCCAACTCACGAAGGTGCCGCAGTTGTGGTCACGGCCGAGCGAGCCTTGGGAGAAGGGCGTGCGGCCGAACTCGGAGGTCCAGACGACGAGCGTGTCTTCGGCGAGACCGCGCTGGCGCAGATCCTGAAGCAGGGCGGCGATGGGCTGGTCGATGCTGCGGGCCATGGGCGGCAGTTGCGTGGGGATGTTGCCATGGTTGTCCCAGTTATTCACTGCGCCCTCGGGGCCGCTCCACACCTGCACAAAGCGCACGCCGCGCTCGATGAGGCGTGTGGCGAGCAGGCAGCGTTTCGCGAAATCGGCGGTGGGCTTGTCCGGGCTGTCGAGGCCGTAGGTTTTACGGGCGGACTCGGGCTCGCGCATCACGTCGAAGGCTTCGGGGGCGCTCATCTGCATCTTTGCGGCGAGTTCGTAGCCGGAAACGCGGGCAGCGAGCCGTGAGTCGCCGGGATGTTGGGCGACATGGGCGCGGTTCATTTGGTTCAGCAAAGCGAGACCATCGGCATCGGCGCTGCGGGTGGCATAGGCGAACTGGTCGGAGGCAAAGAGATCGGGGATGGGCTGCGGCGCGTCGGTTTTGATGACGGTGCCCTGATGCACGGCGGGCAAAAAGCCGGCGGTGAAGCAGCCGCGACCGTTGTAGGGCAGTCCGCGAGCATCCGGCAGCACGATGAAGCCGGGCAGGTTGTCGCTGAGGCTGCCGAGTGCATACGAGATCCACGCTCCCATGCAGGGAAAGCCGGGCAGTAGGAAACCGTTGTTCATGAGATAGGCGTTCTGGCCATGGACATTCGATCGACCGGTCATCGCCTGAAGGAAAGCCATCTCATCGACGAACTTCGCCTGCTCGGGGAAGAGGCTGCTCACCCACTTGCCGCACTGACCGTGCTGCTTGAACTCGAAGGGGCTTTTCATCAACGCACCCTGCATCCCTGTCGCGCCTTCGATCTTGGTTTTGGAACCAAGCTTTTGGCCGTCGAGCTTGGTGAGCGCAGGTTTGTAATCCCAGGTATCCATGGGACTCACGCCGCCGTTCATGAAGAGCTGGATGACGCGCTTCACCTTCGCCGGATGGTGAATGTCACCGTTGAGTTCCGGTTTGGCAAACGAGCCCGCTGCTTCACGGGCGAGCATTTGGGTAAGCGCGAGACCGGTGAAGCCTCCGCTGAGGCTGGAGAGAAAATCACGGCGAAGGATGGGATGCGGGTTCATAGCATGAAGAGAAAGTTATCAGCGCAGCACCTCGCCTTTCAGCGGGTCGGCGGGCGTGTCGATGATCTGCACCTGGCAGACCGTTTTGAAACGAGCGTGGTCGGCGAACTCCCAGACCACTTTTTTGTCCGATGTAATCTCGAAGAGCATCGGCTGCTTGCCGGTGAAGCCGTGGCCGATGTAGTTGCCGATGACGGTGTTGCCATTCGCCAGCCGATGGATGCCCATGGGAATGCGCAGCGGGTTTCCGGGCAGCTCGTTCACCCCGATGCGCCAGACGGGCTTGAGGTTCGCATCAAACTCGATGATCTCCGTCTTGTCCCACACGCTGATGAGCAGGTGGTCGTTCGGCAGCTTCACGATCCCGCCGGGATGCCCATCGAGCGGGATCTCGCGCAACTGTGCCCCTTCAGCATCGAGTTCGACGACCTTCTTTTCATCCATGAGGCAAACCCAGAAGTGACCGTCCGCGCTGCGGCGCACACCGCGAAACTGGTGGCTCATCACCTTCGGTGTGGATTTCACCGGCAGCTCGTTTACCACCTTGCCATCGCGTCCGACGATGACGAGACGACTCATGAAGCACTCGGCCACAAGCACGCTGCCATCCGGCAAGGGCTGGCAGGAGTGGACCTTCGCCTGCGGCGGCGCGGTGTATTGCCACACCACCTTTTTGTCCCGCGTGACCTCCACCGCGCCGGTGCTCTGGCTGAAGAGCACATTGCCATTCGCCAGCAGCCAGCAGTCCTGCGGCGTGGTCGCCGGATATTCCCACTCGATCTCACCCGCTGCGGACAGGATGCACACGCGGTTGCCGCCGTAGTCGGTGAGGAGGAGGCGGTGGGAGATTTTGTCCGCAGCTTTCAACGCACTGAGAGGAGTAGCAAAGAGCCAGACGATGAGCAGAAGACCGTTTTTCATGAGCGAGATGATTCAATTCACAAACAGGAACTCGTTGCTGTTGAGCAGCACGCGACAGAGCGCGGCGAGGCCGTTCTTTTGGGCAAAGGTGGTGAAGTTCGTCTTTTCTTCCGCAGTGGGTTCGCGGAGCAGGATGCGACGCACGGCTTCGTCGGGCGTCGTGAGTTGTTTTCCCAGCTCGCCGCTGAAGTGGAGCACGAAGCGGTTGTTGTAGAGGGCCAGGGATTGCAGCGCGGAGGCGGAGAAACCGCGTGCGGGAGCGAGCATGCCGAGATCGGGGAAGTCGAGCGCGTCCATGAAGGGATCGGGCACGCCGCGCCAGACGAAGCGGTAGATGCTTCGGCGATGCTTGGGCAGCGAGCCCCAGTCGTAGGCCTCGTAGTTCAGCGTGGGCGTGAGCTGCACGGGCGGGCCGGCGACGAACTGCCGCACGCTGGGGCCTCCGAGCGCGGGATCGAGCCGGCCACTGGTGGCGAGCACAAAGTCGCGATAGCTGTCCGCATCGAGCCGCAGCCGGTTCATGCGCCAGAGGAGACGGTTGTCAGCATCCAGAAGCGCAGCGTCATCGCGATGCGCGCTGCTTTGCCGATAGGCGGCGCTGGTGACGATGAGGCGATGCAGATGCTTCAGCGAGCCACCGTGGTCGCGCAGCTCGCAGGCGAGCCAGTCAAGCAACTCGGGATGCGAGGGCGTGCCGCCCATGCGGCCAAAGTCGTTCGGCGTATCGCACAGGCCGCGACCAAAATGATAGTGCCAGACGCGATTCGCGATGCTGCGCCAGGTGAGCGGGTTCTTTTCATCCGCAAGCCAGTCAGCCAGCGCGGCACGTCGCGCAGCTTCATCGGTGGCTTGCGCCTTTTCAAAGCGGGCCGGCAGCGCATGAATCGCACTCAAAGCACCGCTCACCGCTTCCTTCATCGGCTTGTCGAACTCACCGCGCTTCAGAACCTGCACGGTCTTTGCTTTCGCGACAGTTGTGGGCGTGCCTTTGCCCACATTGAGCAGCACATCGGCCTTCTTCGCGGCGGCATAGACCTGCGCGGGCGCGGGCAGCTTTTTCATTTCCTCGTCAGCACGAATCCGCAGCGCGTGAGCGGCGAGCGCGACTCGCTGCGGCTCGCTGCGTTTCTCAGCAGGCAACATGAGCGCCTCCTGCGCCAGCGTCGGCATGGCGGCGGCGCGCACGACGGGTTCATCGGTCACGGAAAGCTTGAAGGAGCCGATGAGATGCGATTTTCCCGAGAGCTGCTTCAGCGTGAGCGTGAGCCTCGCGCCGGGCTTGATGGCGATGGCATCCGCCATCTCGAACACCGCATGGTGCGACACGCCCACCGCCGGATGAATGCCCCAGCCAGTCGCCGCGTTGCCATCAATCGCCATCGTCGAGGTCCAACCCTGCTGATCGAAGTCCGCCGTGGCACGCGTGAACTTCAGCTTCACCGGCTGCGCGGCACCGGGCTCGAAGAGCTGAGCCTCGATCTCGCTGAGCGTCAGATTGCCATTGTCCTGACGCCCCGGCCCTTTCATCGGCAGGGAAGGGTCCGCGAGCACATCCAGCCGCAGCGCGCTGATCTTCGTGAGCGGCACGCTGCTCGTGATGATGTAGCTGTCCTTGTCCGGTTTCACACCCGATGAGAATAGCGTGTCACCAGTGCGCTTGAGGGTCGATCCCTCGGCACTGACAAAGCTCTCGTAACTCAGCGGACTCCACTTCACCGGCGCGCCCTGCGTCTTTTCCCATGCGCCGACGAGCGGGGCATTCTCCGGCGTGAGCAGCGCGGTCTTGTTCTTCGCCTCGGCGGCGGTGAGAAGCGTTTGCCAGCGCTTCCGCGATTGCGCGACCGTCTTGTCCTCATCGAAAGGAATGTCCCCCTCGATGAGTCCCGCGAAGACTGCCTGCAAAGCATAATAATCATCTTGCGAGATGGGATCGAACTTGTGCGCGTGGCAGCGGGCACAGTTCGCCGTGGTGCTGGCAAAGGCACCCATCGTCTGCGTCACCAGGTCATCGCGGTCGAGATAGTCAAAGTTCGTCGGCGCGGTCTGATAGGCGCTGTGGTCAAAGACACCCGCACCGAGGAAACCGAGCGCCGCGATGAGCTTCGGCTCCTCGGGAAACAACACATCGGCCGCGAGTTGCTCGCGCACGAAGCGTGTCCATGGCTTGTCCTCGTTCAGCGCGGTGATGACATAGTCACGGTAGCGCCATGCATGATCGCGAGGCAGGTCGTGGCCGCAGCCATGCGTCTCCGCGAAGTGGATCGTGTCCAGCCAGTGCCGCGCCCAGCGCTCGCCATAGCGCGGCGACTCCAACAAGCGACCCACCAGCTTCTCATAAGCCCTGGGATCCGCATCCTGCACAAATGCCTCCACTTCCGCCTGCGATGGCGGCAGCCCATGCAGATCAAACATCACACGCCGGATCAACGTGCGCCGATCCGCCTCCGGCGAAGGCATGATCTTCCGCTCGGCGAGACGCGCACGGATAAAACGATCCACCGGATGATCCATGCCCGCGATTTCCGGCATCTTTGGCATCACCAGCGGCTTCAGCGACCACCAGTCCAGTTCCGTGGGCCGTTTCTTCAACAGCACACGCGGATCAGGCGCACCACGCCTCACCCACTCCTCAAGCATCGCGATCTCCGCCGATGGCAGTTTCTCCTTCGGCGGCATCTGATGCTCGTCATCGCTCCAACGCACCATCTTGATGAGCAAACTGTCTTCCGGCTTTCCCGCGACCAAGGTCGGTCCCGAGTCGCCGCCCTGCTCCCATCCGCTCTTCGAATCGAGCGTCAGCCCGCCCTTCATCTTCTTCTCATGCGAATGGCACTCGTAGCAGCGCTGCTTGAGCAGTGGCTCGATTTTCGAGGTGAAGAACTCATCCGCAAAAACGCTCGAAACACCCGCGAAGCATCCAATGAGCAACAAGAACCGCTTCATGCCCGCAGCCTCCTTTCGATCTCACGCGCGGCCTTCATCACCTCGACCGCCACTTTGGGAAAATGTGCCTTTGGCATGCGTCCGGCCACCGCGGAGGCCCAGATGACCGCAAGCAGGTGATTCGGCCGGTCAAACACCGGCGCGGCCACACAGTGGATTCCCTCATCCGCCTCGCCCCAGTCCGTGCCGTAGCCCAGCTTCACCACGCGCTCGCATTCCTGTCGCAGCGCCTCCTTCGTCGTGATCGTGCGCACGGTGAAACGCGCCAGTTTCAGCCGTTGAATCGTCCGCTCGCAGGCCTTCGGATGCTGAAAGGCCAGCAGCACCTTTCCAGGCGCGTTGTTGTGCAGCGGGAAACGCAGCCCGATTTCCACGCAGATGCGCACCGCCTGCGTGCTCTCCACCTGCTCGATGACCACGCCTTCGTCGCCGATGGGAATGCCAAGCTGCACCGTCTCACCCACCGCATCCCGCAGCGCCCGCATCGGCTCCAGCGCACACTCCACCAGGCTCACGCGACCCACACGCGGATGCCCCAGCCGCAGCAGCTTTCCGGTGAGCCGGATGATCATCGTCGCTTCATCCCGCTCCACATAGCCGCGCACCATCAAGGTCTGCACCAAACGTGAGGTCGAGTTCTTCGGACTGCCGATAACGCGGCTGATCTCCGACAAACTCATGCCCTCCGGCCTCGCATCCAGCGCCTCCAGAATCGCCAGCCCCCGGTCCAGCGCCGGAGCCTCGATGTTCGCACTCGCAGCATTCTTGGAACGCT
>JBIKIA010000361.1:0-5168 GCA_044361885.1 Prosthecobacter sp.
ATGCCTTTGAGTGCCTCGCCGAGGAGGGAGTCGGCACGGCCCACGCCATAGACGTCGGCGGTGACGAAGGTGCGGACGCCTTTGTTGAAGGAGTCGCGCATGAGCTGCATGTAGTGCTCTTCGGAGAGCTGCTCTCCATAATGCATGAAGCGGCCACCACTCCAGGTGCCGTAGGCGGTTCGGGTCAGGTTCATAGGTCGGGAAATCGGAAGGGCTGTCTCTTTGGCAGTGGGTGGGATAAACGCAAGCGCTGGCTGCGGACTCGCAGGATCGGCGGGGTGATGCCCAGAAAAAGCAAAGGGCAGACCGGTGAAGGTCTGCCCTGAGCAAAAGGAATGTGGGGAGGCGGACCTTAGATGAGGCCGGCTCCTTTGAGGACCTTGAAGGCGCCGTTCTTGTTCACGGTCTTCAGGGCGCGGGCGCTGAGCTTGACGGTGACGTACTTGGCCAGTTCTGGAACCCAGATGCGCTTGGTGCGGAGGTTCGGGAAGATGACGCGCTTCACGCGCTTGGTGATGTGCTTACCGATACCGCCTTCTTTCTTGGCTTTACCGCTACGATGGATGTGGTGGCCGCGCGTGACGCCGACTCCGGTGATTTGACAGACTTTGGCCATAAGGTGCTTGGGCTGGGGTTTTCGGGGGAAAAGGGTTGCGAGATTAGCCGATGCTTCCGGTTCGTCAACCGGTGAAATCGGCCTTTCGCGGCCCAAAGTGGGATCAGTAGCTGAATATCTCGCCGTCTTTGAAGAAGCGCTTCAATTCCACGGCAGCTGCTTCGGGGGAATCGGAGGCGTGAACGACGTTGGTCATCTTGTCGCTGCCAAAGTCACCACGGATGGTGCCTTTGGGGGCGATCTTGGAGTCGGTGGGGCCGAGGAGGTCGCGGACATGGGCGATGACGTTTTCACCGCCAAGGGCCACGGCGATGACGGGGTTGCTCTTCATGAAGCTGGCCACGTCGGGGAAGAAGGGCTTGTCGGCGATGTGTGAGTAGTGCTCCTTCAGCAGCTCGTCGGTGAGCTGGATCATTTTGATGCCACGGACGCGGAAGCCTTCGGCCTCCAGACGGCGCAGCACTTCGCCATTCAGACCTTGGGCGACGCAATCGGGTTTCAGCAGGAGCAGTGAGGTTTCTTGAGCCATGTTTTTCGTGGGGGGTGGAAAAGGGCGCGCATGGTGGCGGTACTCCCCCCGTGAGTCAAGGGGTTCGGCAGAGCTGGAACGGATGCATGGCGGCTACAGTCTGCGCAGGTAGCCATCGCAGCGGTTGTGCCAGCCGGTGAGCCAGCGCTGCTCCTTCCGCGCCGCAGGGGCGTTTTGCACACGGCGGGCGAGCACGGCTTTGGCCGAGCTGGCAAAGGCGGCGGGAGTGGGGGCGGCCATGCCTTCCAGCACTTGCAGCAGGCCCCAGCCCTGACCTGCGTAGCGCTCGGTCTTCGCAGTGCCTTCGCCTTTGAAATTCACGTAGTCGATGAGGCAGAAGGCACCTTCGGGCGTGGCGGAGAGGCCGTCGAAGTTCGCCTGCACACGCTTCTTCTGCTTCGTCTCGGCCAGCATCTTCGGCAGGGCGCGTTGCAGTCTGCCGAGGATGAACTCGGTTTGCAGGGAGACGGTTTGGGAGAGGATGGTGCGGAGTTCCTTCTGCCGCGCGCCGCCTTTGTCCGCCTCAAAGGCGGCCTTGGTGTTCCATGCACAAGGTCCCTTCGCCCACGAGGGCATTTTCACGCCGCGAGATTCGAGAAAGGCGGCCAAGGGCGGGAAGCTCTCCTCAAACGGCCCGCGCTTTCCTGCCGGATACCAGATGAAGTGACCAATGCCGAGCGAGGCGAAGTCCTCCCCCGCATTCCAACTCGTCAGCCCCGCCACGGTGCCCGCGCATTCATTCTGCCAGATGCGCTGGCCGACCCGCTGAAGCTGAGTCTGTGAAAGAGAGACCGCCGCGCTGGCGAAGGTGGAGGTGAGAAGAAGGAGGCCAAGGAGTCTGGGGATCATGCCTGCAGAGTAGCGGCAGATGATCTGCCAAGTCATCCAGCATTTTTGCTGTATGCCGGGTTGTGCAGCGTAACTCCATCTCATGCCACGCCGAAAGTCATCCAAGCCAGATCCCGCTCCACCCGAGGATGCGCTGATGGCTGCGCTGCATCCGAGGTTGCGGAAGTGGATCAAAAAAGCCTTCGGGCGGCTGACGCAGGCGCAGGAGCTGACTTTGCCACATATCCTGGCGGGGAAGTCGGTGCTGCTATCCTCGCCGACGGGGAGCGGCAAGACGCTCGCGGGATTCCTCGGCGTGCTGGATCATCTGGTTAGGGCGCATGAAGGCGGGACGCTGCGGGACGGCATCCATTGCGTGTATGTCTCACCGCTGCGGGCGCTGACTTATGACATTCAAAAGAACCTGCTTCCGGCGTTGAAAGGCATCGGCTTGGAGGAGGTGATCCGCGTGGGCGTGAGAACAGGTGACACAACGGCTGCCGAGCGCGCGAAACTGAAGCGTAAGCCGCCGCAAATCCTGCTGACCACGCCGGAGAGCCTGGCCATCCTTTTGCCGCAGGCGGGCTGGGCGGAGACGCTGGGCGAGGTGCGCTTTGTCATCATCGATGAGCTTCATGCACTGGCTGAGAACAAGCGTGGCGCGCATCTGATGCTGAGTCTGGAGCGGCTGGAACGTCGAACGAAAGGGCTCACCCGCATCGGCCTTTCCGCCACGGCAGCGCCTCTGCCGCTGCTGGCGGAGTTTCTCGTCGGGCAAGGCAGGGCCTGCGAGATCGTAGAGGCACGGATGGAACGGCGGCGGCGTGTGGAGGTGCTCTCGCCCCTGCGGCGGGATCCGTATCCGCCTGCGGGCTACACGGCGCAGCGGGTGATGCAAGACATCGCGCAGATCGTGGAGCGGAGCCGGAATGTGATCGTGTTTTGCAACACTCGCAGCAGCACGGAAAGCATCGCCATCCGGCTGAAGGATGCGCTGCCAAAACTGGCGGCGAAGATCGAGACGCATCATGCCTCCCTGGATCGTGATGTGCGATTGGAGGTGGAAGATCGGCTGAAGAATGGCGAGCTGCGCGCGGTGGTGTGCAGCACGAGTCTGGAGCTGGGCGTGGACATCGGCAGCGTGGACTGCGTGGTGATGATCTCGACACCGAAGGGCATCAGCCGCGCACTGCAACGCATCGGGCGCAGCGGGCACAGCATCCACACAGAGAGTCACGGCATCCTGGTGGCGACAAACGTGAACGACCTGATGGAATGCATCGTCTGCGCAGAGATGACACGGGCGGTGCAGCTCGATGCGGTGCGACCACTGGAAAGACCGCTGGATGTGCTCGCGCAGCATCTCGTCGGCATGGCGATGGAGGGTGGCTACACCCACGATGATGTTTTGAAAACAGTGCGCTCGGCGTATGCGTTTCGGGAACTTACGGAGGCGGAGTTGGATCGTGTGCTGAACTATCTCGAAGGCGGCGGCAGGTCGCTGGAGAAGCAGTATCGCGAGAACTTCGGCAAGATCGTTTGGGTGGATGATCGGCTCGCCGTGCCGAGTAAAAAAGTGGAGCGCGAGTATCTGGCGAACGTGGGAGTGATTCACACCGAAGGCATGGTGAGTGTGATCCTCGGCAAACGCCGACTCGGGCAGATCGAGGAGAGCTTTCTCAAGCGGCTAAAGCTCGGTGACATCTTTGTTTTAGCCGGGCGCACGGTGCGCCTGATCGAGACCGGAGTCACCGAGGTGAAGGTGGAAGATGCAGCGGGCAGGCTGCCCACCGTGCCCGCCTGGAATGCGAACAAGATGCCACTGGCTTCAGGCCTCGCGCGTGAAGTTGCGAAGCTGAGGACGGAGCTGTTTCGTCGCTTGGATGCTGAAGAGACAATGGAAACAGCGGATTGGCTCGTGGAGCGCTACGAGATCTCGCAGACGAACGCCGAAGCCATCCTGCGGCATTGCCGAAACCAGCTCCGCGTCTCACGCATCCCGACGGATGACACTTTCCTCATCGAGCGCTTCGTGGATGATCGTGAAGGCGGTGACTCGGACCTCGTGCACTTCTTTTTCCACAGTCTCATCGGCCGAAGTGCCAACGATGCGCTGAGCCGGATCATCTCGCATCGGCTCAAGGAAGCCGCGGGCGGCAACACGATGGTGACGATCGATGACTACGGTTTCCTGCTGACGGTGAAGAGCTTTCAGGATCTGGAGTTGGCGGCGTGGCGTGAGCTTTTCCAAACGGGAGATCCCGCCCACGACATGCACGCCGCCCTGGAGCACAGCGAGTTGGTGAAATGGAACTTCCGAGGCGTGGCACAGACGGGGCTCATGGTGCCGCGCAATCGGCCTGGCAAGGAGCAGCGGCTGAAAAGCCTGCGCTGGAATGCCGAGATCCTCTTCCGCGTGCTCTGTGAGCATGAGCCGGATCATCCGATGCTCGTGCAGTCCTACCGGGAAAGTACTCACACCTACCTCGACCTGCCACGCGCCATCGAGTTCCTGAACCGTGCGCCGACTCTGGAATGGCATCTCGTGCAGGTGCCCGTAGTCAGCCCGTTTTCCTTCGGCATCTTCGCCAGCAAGATCAAAGAGGGCATGATGCTCGAAGATCCCGAGGAAGCTATCGAGCGGCTCTGGCGCGAGTTTGAGCGGAAGACAGCCTGACTCGCCCCGCTGTGTCAGACCTGTGGAGACTAAGTCTTGTCACAGTTTTTGCCCAGATGGCTATTCCAGCCCTTGAACCCGCCACACTCCACCTGATGCAGCCCAATCAAGACGCCGATCTTATCCAGCCTGATTCTTTTACGATGAAGGGCAATCCCAACTCCATTGAGGGAGTCCAGGCCAGTGAAACATTCATGGTCACGGCCAAAGGAAACAGTGCGCTCACGCCGGAGGGGCTGCAAATCGGCTTTGCCAAGTATAAGTTTGACGGTGAAGCCTTGGACAAGGCTGCCAAGAATTTAGACCAAGCGCAGAATTTCAAAGACGTATGCAACCGCGAGATCAACGGGCTGAAAAATACGGCCCAAGCTCTGACCGAGGCAAATCAAAAGCTGGATGATCATAACACCGGAAAAAATGCCCTGGATGGGGCTACCCTGCAGTCGGTGAAGGATGACGTCGCACGGCTGGAGGGAGAGATGCCCCGTAAAGCGCAGGCAGCCCTGGCCGCGGTGAAG
>JBIKIA010000363.1:0-5166 GCA_044361885.1 Prosthecobacter sp.
GAGCACCATCACCCAGCAGCTCGCACGGCAGACCTTTGGCCTGATGGATCGTAGCTATCGGCGCAAGCTCATGGAGGCTTTCGTGGCGCAGCGGATCGAGAAGCAATTCTCGAAGACAGAGATCCTGGAGCTGTACCTGAACCGCATCTTCTTCGGCAAAAACTTCCACGGCATCCAGGCGGCGGCCCAGGGTTACTTTGGCAAAGATGCCAAAGAGCTGAGCTTGGCTGAGTCCGCCACCATCGCCGGCCTCATTAAGAGCCCGAACAACATCGAGCCTATCAAACATCCTGAGCGTGCGCGCAAAGAGCGCGATTATGTGCTCGACCGCATGGTCATCGAGAAGCATCTCACCCGCGAGGAAGCCGAGCTGGCCAAGATGAAGGGCGTCATCACCGCGCCGCAGAACAGCAATTCGCAGCTCAGCTACGCCTTCGACGCCGTGCGTCAGGAAGTGGTCAGCCAGCTCGGTGAAGAGCGCGCCACCGTGGGTGGCTTCAAGATCTACACGAGCATCGACAAGGAATTGCAAACGAAGACCGAAATGGCGGTGAAGGCACGGCTGGCCGAGATCGAAAAACGGCAGGGCTACGAGCACCAGACCTATGATCAATTTCGCGCCATAATCACCGACTGGCGCAAGCAGGTCAGCGCCACCAAAGGAGATGCGGCACCCACGCCGCGACCGAAGCCTGAATACCTCCAAGGCGCGGCGCTCGTGCTCGACAATCGTGATGGCTCCGTGCTCGCCTTGGTCGGCGGACGTGATTTTGCGGACAGTCAGTACAACCGCGCTACGGACAGCATGCGCCCCGTGGGCACGGCCTTCATTCCTTTCGTCTATGCTTATGGCTTCACTCAGCCGAATGTCTCCCCCGTCAGCCAGTATGCCGATGAGCCGCTGGGCAATGACCGCGTGATGATCGGCGGCTTCACAGGCATCCTCGGTGAGTATGGCATGGAGATCCCGAACCCCATGTGGTCGCGCAAAACAATCTCCGCGCGTGAGGCGCTCGTCGTTTCGCATAACTCCGTCACCGTCCGGCTCGGCGAGCAGGTGGCGCTGGATCGCGGCCTGCTACGTCCCGCCTTCAAAGAGTTCGTCAAGAATGCGGGCATCACCTCTCCGCTGCGCGATGCCGCCTCCTCCTGCCTCGGGGCGAGTGAGGTCAAACTCAACGAACTCTGTCTGGCCTACTCCTGCTTTGCCACCGGCGGCAAACGTCCGGCGAAGCTGCACATCATCCAGCGCATCACGGACGCGAACGATAAAACGGTGTTCCAGCTCGATGAAGCCAGCCTGCAAACCGTGCCCGCGATGGACGAGATCGCCGCCTGGCAGACGCACTCCTGTCTCGATGAAGCCCTGCACCGCGGCACGGGGGCCATTTCCAAAGACTACGGTCTCGGCGAATTCCCCGCTGCTGGCAAAACGGGAACGCATCACGAATACAAAGACCTCTGGTTCATGGGCTACACATCCGCCGTGACCTGCGGCGTGTGGGTCGGCTTTGACAAACAAAAGACTATCTTCCCCGAGGCCTTCTCGAACAAGCTCGCCCTGCCCATCTGGACGGACATCATCAATGCCTCCACGCAAGGCCACACGCCCCAGGAGTTCAGCCCGCCCGAGTCTGCGGAAAAGGTCGAGATCTGCCGCGCCAGCGGTCTGCGCGCTACGGACTACTGCTATGAAAAAATCAAGAGCGCAGACGGCAGTTCCAAATCGGTTCGCAACACCTACTTTGAATACTTGCGCCCCGGCACCTCCTTCAATGCCACATGCAATCTTCACACCGGTGATGGCATCTCGGCAGACCTCGCCTCATTCCACAGGCATGTGACGAACCCTGGGGAAACGGTGATGCCGGCGGACCTGGGACGTTTTGCCCACATCGACGCCGTCCGCATTCAGGACAAGATCATCATCGGAGCCGACCCCTACAATTCCGAGCAGCCCGTCCTGCGTGCCAAGCCCGTGAATGACGACGGCACGCCCATCCGACGCGCGGTCCCCATCGGTCCCGATGAAGGCGGTGAGCCCGTCGAACAGCCGGTGATCAAACTTCAGCCGCCTCCGCGGATGAAGATCGAGCTTTGATCCATCCGCTCAATCCAAACCGCGCTTCGGAGCAGCGATGCGTACTGCGGGAGGTAGATTGCCCGGACGTGTGGCGGTGGTTGTTACGGCAAAGCGTTGAACCTCATAACCAGTGACGTTCATGGTGATGTCCAACTTGGCGAGGAATTCCCAGGTGGCTGCTACGCCGATTTCATCGGCAATTTTTCGGGCATCGAGATAGGAAGGGAAGGCATCCGTCATGACTTGGAAAACGGCGACGCCTTTTTCATCCGCCTTGATCTGGCGCATGAGGCGCTGGAAAGCGGAGCCCTGGGCCACGATCTGCTCGCGCGTCTCGCCGCCGCCGCCTTTGGGTGTGAGCGCGAGCTGGACGTAGGCGATGCCAGGTTTGACCGAAGGGGCGAAGGTGTAGGAGGAACTGTTCATCATCGGGCTGGCCGCCGCACGTTCGAGAATGGCGGTGAGCTTGAAGGCGTCGTAGATGATTTTGTCAGCACTGAGTTTTTTGATGGCCTCGAGACCTCCAAGATCTTTGACAAAGTAGTCCAGGATGTCTTTCGGGGTGTTCTTGACGCTGACTAGATTGGCCCCCCAGGAGAAGTTGATCTTGCCGCCAGATGACGTGGCTTTGATGATCGGCACCAAGGGGTCGCGGGTGGGATCAAGGGCGGTCCATTTGGTGAGATCACCTTTGGAAGTACCGACAATGGCCTCGGCGACGACGGGCATGGTGCTGCGCGTGGCGAGGGCGATGTTTCCCACGGCGGTGAGCACTTGTTTGGTGGCTGGAAGGCCACTGGAGACGAGCGCCTTGTAGGCAAGGGCGACTTGATCCAGTTGGAAGGTGTTCACCAGCGGGGCCAACTCAGGCCAGGCGGTTTGGGCTGCCTTGGCATTGCCAAAGATGCCTTCGAGCATCTTCGCAAAGGGGTCGATCTTCACTTCCTTGTATTCAAACTGGCTGCGGATTTTTTCCAGGCCGTCGAGCACAGGCTTGATGAACTCTTTCTCGTTGAAGAAAAGCACGCCCTGCTTGGCGACGAGGATGCGCGTTTCATTTGGCTTCTCTGGGAAGGGCCGTGGGTTTGGCAGGCGGACGTAGGTGGGCGGGTCGGGTTTGAAGACGGGCGTCTGATCCAGCAGCGCTTTCAGCCGCTCGACTTCGGCGATGAGCTTATCCACCTCAGCTTTCTGAGCGATGCGAAGCTTGCGGGCGTCCTCGAGCTTCTTGCGGAAGGTTTCGAGGTCCATGAACTTCATCTGCGACTCGACGGCGGAGACGTCGATGGTCTTGAGATCGTCGATGGCCTTCTTCAGTTTTTGTTCGGCGATCTTTTTGTCTTCTTCGATCTTCTTCGGGTCAGCGGGAGGAGGGGGCAGCTCCTTCACGACTTCGAGCATCTTCTGATACTCCTCGGGGGTGACGGGCGGGAGGTCGGAGAGGATGTTCTTCACCGCGTTGGCGATGCTGATGCCGACCATGACGAGGACGATGATGAGCACGCCGACGACATTCGTCATCGTGTCCATCAAGGCGACGAAGGGTAGCTCCTGCTCTTCGCGATGTTTGCGCTTTGCCATAGGGGGTGATCAGGCCTTGGGTTTGTCCGCTGCGGCGGGTTTGGCAGGCGCTGCTGCGGCGGGTGGAGGAGGGACTTTTCCACGATACTTTTCAAAGAGGGCGAGGTCGAGCTGGCCTCGTCCTGGGATGGGTAACTTGCCGATGCGGATCTTGTAGTCACCTTCGGCACGTCCGGCCCCGTTGTTAAAGGCTCCCTGGCCGTCATCACGGATGAGGTAGAGGATAAGGGAGTTCTTGTCCTTCGCCACTTCGGTCAGGAAATGGTTATACGCCGCATCCGCCACCACGACCTCCGCCGTGGCACTCAGGCGGTAATCACCCGCGCCCCAGCCATCAAGCACCTTCAGCGCTCCGGTGGCGCACTCGACGAAATAGATCTTCGTTGTCTCGGGCATCCCGCTGCCCGAGGGCTGCACGACGACGGGCGGCACTTTCTTGTCCGGCGGCACCTCGCGTTTTTTCATCTCGGCCATGAGGTCGGCGACCATCTTTTTGCTCTCGTCCTGCTGCTTCTTCAGGCCGTCGATTTCTGTCAGCAGGTCATCGAGTTCCTTTTGCAGATTCAGGGCGATCTTCTTGTTCTGATCCTGGAGTTCCTTCGAGGAGCTGAGGAGCTTGCGGAATTTCAGGTAGCGCTGCTCCTTCTCTTCGATCTCCACTTTCAGCTTCTCCAGCTCGGCGATCTTTTCCTTGAGCACGACATCCAGCTTCTCGCGCTCGACCAGCTCCTCCTTCATGCGCTTGTGATCCTGCGCCATCTGGATCTCCTCAGGCGTGCGCCCCTCCGTCTGCTGGGTCTGGGAGACGCAGAGCACGACGATGATGAGCACCAGCACACCGATGAGGGAGCACAGGATGTCCAGAAACGGGACGAGGAGAATCTCGTCCTTGGCACCGTGACGTCTCTTGGCCATGAGGGATCAGCGTTGGCGGGTGAAAGAAGGGTGGTGGAATCAACTGTCGCGGCTGAACCAGCCCTTTTTCTTCACCTGATGAATGAGGATCTGCTGGCCGCCGAGTTCCTTGAGGGTGTTGTTCAGACTCTGGATGCCGCTGGCGAGCGCGCGATTGTATTCGGTGCTCTGCTTCACGGCGTCAGTGATCGTCGTTGTGAAGTCCTCGCGCATCCGGCTCACTGCACGGGCAAACTCGGCATCCACACGGTCCTGGTGGGCTGCAGCGCGTTTGTCGAGGTTGTCGGCCTGCTCTTTGATTTTGGCGGACAGGGCGTTGAGATCCACGAGGAACTCCTTCTGCGAGTTGGCGACGGCTTTCACCAGCACTTCCATGATGCCCTGCGTATCACCACCGGCGATGCTGCCGCCGTCATTCAGGCGTGGGAGCAGGATCTCATTGCAGAAGGAGTCGATGTCGTTCAGGCAGTCGTCCTCAGACTTCATCATCGAGTTCAAAGGGAAGTTCAGCGCGAGGGCGAAGACGAGGCCGAGCAGCGTCGCATCGAACGCGGTGCCGAGACCGCCCGTGACTGTGCCGAGCGTGG
>JBIKIA010000362.1:0-5166 GCA_044361885.1 Prosthecobacter sp.
AGGTCGCGATGAAGTACAAGATCGTCCCCATCGGCATCAACGGCACTGCCCTCCAGATTGCCGTGGCAGACCCGTATGATTTTGAGACACTGGATTCTCTGCCGCACGTCATTCAGCCTGAGCTGGAGTTTTACTGCTCCACGCCCAATCTGATCCGTGAGTTGATGGCGAACATTTACGGCAATGAAGCCATCATGGGCTCCGGCGGCGCGAAGATCCCTGGATCAGATGCCGGATCAACCGATGGCGATGCACCGATCATCAAGCTGGTGACGAACATGCTGATGGATGCCTTCCGCAATCGCGCGTCTGATATCCACATCGAGCCGCTGGAGAAAGACATCCGCGTGCGCTTCCGCATGGACGGCGTGCTGGTGGACATCGAGCATCATCCAAAGCGTCTGCTTTCCTCCATTATCGCCCGCACGAAGATCATGACGGGCACGATGAGCATTGATGAAAAGCGGGTGCCCCAGGACGGACGAATCCAGATGGCCTTCGGTGACAAGGAGCTCGATCTGCGTGTCTCCATCATCCCCACTCAGAACGGTGAAAGCGTGGTCATGCGTGTGCTCGACAAGAGCAGCCTCCGCCTCGGTCTGGCGGATCTCGGCTTCTTCAGCGATGACCAGGACTGCTTTGAAAAGCTCATTTCCCTGCCGGACGGCATCGTGCTGGTGACCGGCCCGACCGGCTCAGGCAAGACCACGACGCTCTACGCCTGCTTGAACTTCATCAACCGCCCTGACCGCAAGATCATCACGGTTGAAGACCCGGTCGAGTATGAGCTTCCGGGCATCAATCAGGTGATGGTGAAAGAGGATGTCGGCATGACCTTCGGGGCCGCCCTCCGAGCCATGCTGCGCCAGGCGCCAAACATCATCATGCTGGGGGAAATTCGAGACGGTGAAACCGCAGGCATCGCCATCCAGGCATCGCTGACGGGTCACCTTGTTTTCTCCACGCTGCATACGAATGATGCGCCGAGCGCCGTGGCCCGTCTCGCTGACATCGGCGTAAAACCATTCCTCATCGCCTCCGCTGTCCGCGGCATCCTGGCTCAGCGTCTCGTCAGAAAGCTCTGCGGCGAGTGCAAGACTCCCTCCGGTCTCACGGATCGTGAGTTGCGCCACCTTGGTCTCGAAGCCAGCCAGATGGTAAATGCGAACGTGATGGGCCCCAAGGGCTGCAACAAGTGCCGCAGCTCCGGCTATCGCGGACGAATGGTGATCGCGGAAATTTTCAAAGTGGACGACGAAGTCCGCACCATGATCAATCAGGATCTCACCACACCACAGCTTCGCAAGCGTGCTCGCGAATTGGGCATGAGAACTCTGCGTGAGGACGGCGTGCGCAAGGTGCTCGCTGGCGTGACCACTGCTGACGAGGTCATTGAATCCACCATGGGCGACGCCGACTGAGGCCGAATTGAATAACCGAGAACCGAGAACAGCGAACTTCCCCCCGATATGACCCCCCAGAACGTCATCGACATGCTTCAATCACGCGGAGTGATCGACTCCGGCGTGGCCGATGGGCTGAACCAGGACTGCATCCACAATGGCAAGGAGATCCTTCAGACGATCGTCGATTACGGCATCTTCCCGAACGAAGACGCCTTTTGGGCCGTGGTGGCCGAAGAACTCGGAGCGGAGCACTTCGATCTAGGCACCTATGAGCCACCGCCTTCGGTGATCAATATCATCCCTGCCGGTATGGCACGGCTCTATGGCGCCTTCCCGGTCACGCTCGATGGCCGTGGATTGCATGTCGCTTTTACCGATCCGCTGAACCCGCAGCTCGTCGAAGATCTCCACTTTGGCCTGGGCAAGCAAATCGTGCCCGTGGTGGCGCGCCGCAGTCAGGTGCAGGCCTTGATCGACAAGCATTACGGCACAGGAGCACCAAGCATCGAGGACATCTTCGGAGGTCTCGCCGCTGCTGGTAAAGATGCCCCTGAGGTGGAGGCGAACTCCGCGCCCATCGTGAAGTTTGTCGATCTCGTGATGACGCAGGCCATTAAAGAAAAGGCCTCGGACATTCACTTCGAGCCCTTCGAGCGTGAATTCAAAATCCGTTATCGTGTGGACGGCGCCCTTTATGAAATGGCACCCCCTCCTGTGCATCTGGCGAACTCTGTGATCTCCCGTGTGAAGGTCATGGCGAACATGAACATCGCCGAGCGTCGTGTGCCACAGGACGGACGCATCATGACCGTGGTGAATGGCAAGCCGGTGGACATGCGTGTGAATTCCCTGCCCACCCAGCATGGCGAGTCCGTGGTGCTCCGCGTGCTTGACCGCAGTTCGGTGAATCTGGAGTTGGAGCATCTCGGGATGCCGCCCTACCTCTTCGATTACATCACCGAGACCATCGAAAAGCCGAATGGCATCTTCATCGTCACCGGCCCCACCGGTGCCGGAAAGACGACGACCCTTTATGCATGCCTCCGCCGGATCAATCAGATCGACACCAAGGTGATCACGGCTGAAGACCCGGTCGAGTATGAACTCGATGGCATCATGCAGGTGCCGATCAATGATGCCGTCGGCCTGACCTTTGCCAAAGCGCTTCGTTCCTTCCTCCGTCAGGATCCGGACAAAATCATGGTCGGAGAAATGCGTGACATGGAGACGGCGCAGATCGCCATCCAGGCCTCCCTCACCGGACACTTGGTGCTGAGCACACTTCACACGAATGACTCCGCCGGGGCCGTGACACGACTTGTGGACATGGGCGTTCAGCCCTTCCTCGTCGCCGCCACTCTGGAGGGAATCCTGGCACAACGACTCTTGCGCACCGTCTGCAAAATTTGCCGCACCCCGTATGACCCGAGCCTTTCCATCCTCAACCAGTTAGGTCTTTCCCAGAACGACATCGGTGGGAAGCAGTTCTACACCGGTGCTGGCTGCGACAAATGCGGCGGTTCCGGCTACAAGGGACGCAAGGGCATCTATGAACTGATGAATGTGACCGATCCCATCCGCGAACTCATTATCGAGAGGGCTCCCACCCTCGTGCTCAAGCAAAAGGCCATCGAACTCGGCATGATGACCCTCCGTGAGGATGGTATGCGAAATATCTACGATGGGGAAACCTCCATCGAAGAGGTGCTCAAATACACCTGATCACCGACGCCATCAGCGAAATTGCCACACATCACGCCATGAATTTGGTGGACAGAGTCAGCCCCAGCCAAGTAATCTCATAACTCATTCAATAATACCCGCCGCAGTACCGTATGCCGAAGTTTCACTACATCGCCCTTGATCAGAACGGCCAGGAAGTCGCCGGTGAGCTGGATGCCTCGAACGAAGCCGAGGCCATCAATCTCCTCCGACAGACTCAGCTCTATCCCACCCAGGTGGCTCAGGAGGGTAAAGGTGATGCAGCGGTGAAGAAACGCGCCAAATCAACAACCTCCAAGTCAGGCGGTAAAACCGTCAAGGCTGGTGCCAACGCGAAAGTGAAGGCGAAGTCGCTCATGGTATTCACCCGTCAGCTCGCGACGCTCATTGACTCGGGGTTGCCCCTGCTTCGTGGTCTCACGGTGCTCAGTCGTCAGGAGCCGAACCTGATCATGAAATCCACCATCGCTACGCTGGCGGACAACGTGCAAACCGGCAGTACCTTCTCCGAGACGCTCACTCAATTTCCGCGCATCTTTAACAAGCTCTACGTGAACATGGTGAAGGCTGGTGAACTCGGCGGTGTGCTTGAAATCGTTCTCAACCGTCTCGCTGAGTATCAGGAGAAGGCACAGAAGCTGCGAAACAAAGTCATGGCTGCGATGATTTATCCAATCGTCGTCATGGTCATTGCGGTGGCGATTCTCGTCTTCCTCATGCTCGTTATCGTTCCGAAGTTTGAAAAGATCTTCGAGGAAATGCTGGGTGATAAGAACAAGCTGCCCACACTGACCAAGTATGTCATCGGCTTCAGCCGCTGGATGGGCGATAATTTCTTCTTCCTTGCCATTGGTGCAGGCGTCCTCTTCGTCGGTTGGCGTCTCTTTGCCTCTACTGCCGGTGGTCGTCGTGCCATTGACGGTTGGATGCTCAAACTGCCGCTCTTTGGCGATGTTCAGCGTAAGACCGCCATTTCCCGTTTCACCCGCACGCTCGGAACTCTGGTGACCTCCGGTGTACCGATTCTCCAGGCGCTGAACATCACTCGCGAGACTGCTGGCAATGCCATCGTCTCTGAGTCCATCGTCAAAGTGCATGACGCCGTGAAGGAGGGTGAATCCATGGTGGCCCCGCTCGAGTCCAGCAGCGTGTTCCCGCCGATGGTGATCTCCATGGTGGACGTTGGAGAGGAAACCGGTCAGCTCCCCGAAATGCTTCTGAAGATTGCTGATGTGTATGAAGATGAAGTGGACAACTCCGTCTCCGCTCTCACCTCCATGCTCGAGCCCATCATGATCGTGGTTCTGGCCCTCGTCGTCGGCACGATCGTGCTCGCCCTCTTCTTGCCTCTCATTGAGGTGATCAAGCAGCTTAGTGCTGGTCCTGGTTCATAGTCGCGATAAGAATTCATCCCCCCAGCCATGAAAATCCAGAAGCGCCCCATTCGCCGGAATGCCTTCACGCTGGTTGAACTGATCACGGTCGTTAGCGTAATCGTGATCTTGTTCGGCCTCGTCGTCGGAGGTTATAGCTATGCTGACCGCTCCTCCAAGCGGAGCAGGACTGAGATCACGATCAAAGCTGTTCGCTCAGGTTTGGAGGCTTATCGGGAGAAGTTTGGGTCCTACCCCGAGCCAATAAATCCTGACACCTCAGTCGCCATTGCGGACAAATCTTATATCGCCGGAAGTGGTGCCTGCCTCTACCAAGCACTCACTGGTGATGGTTTCGATCAAATCAAAGGCGCTGCGGGAGAAGGGTCTCCTGAATCCAATGGTAACCTGGATGATGCTGAGGCTGTCAACGTGGTCATGACTGACATGCCCAGAGAACTCTGGATCAATCTCGATAGCCTCTACTTCATGGCCGACGGTTTCGGCCATCCTCTGCGCTACATTAAATCTGCGCCTACTATCGCCGCTACTTCGGGTCAGCAACCCCCTCCGGCCACTACGATCAATATCGGCACCTACGACATCTGGTCCTATGGTGAAGATACGGAGAACATCAACGCGACCAGCCTTGAGGCATCAGGTTC
>JBIKIA010000003.1:0-38346 GCA_044361885.1 Prosthecobacter sp.
GGTCTGGATGATCGGGCACTGGTTCATGAACCAGGAGCAGCACCTCGGGGCGAAAGTGCTCCGCTGGCGCCTGCTCGGGGCCGCTCTGATGCTCAGTGCCATCGTGCTGGTGGTGGCGTGAGCCCTGGGTTGCGCGGGGGCGCTTTGCCGCTACTCTCCGCGCCCCGTTTCAAAAAATCTTATGTGGAAAGGCCGCTTCTCTCAGCCCACCAGCCAGCTCGTGCAGAGTTATGGCGAGTCCGTGTCCTTTGACTGGCGGCTCTACGCGCATGACATCCGTGGCAGCATCGCCCACTCAAAGGGGCTGGTGAAGGCCGGTATCATCACTGCTGACGAGCAGGCACAGATCGAAAAAGGCCTGCTAGGCATCCAGAGCGAGATCGAAAGCGGCAACTTCGAGTGGAAGGAATCCCTCGAAGACGTGCATATGAACATCGAGGCCGAGCTAACGAAGCGCATCGGCCCCGCCGGAGCCAAGCTCCACACCGCTCGCAGTCGCAACGACCAAGTCGCCACCGACGTGCGCCTCTACACCCGCGATGCCGTGGATGCGATCACGGTGCTGATTCACAGCCTCCAGCGCGCCTTGATCGAGGCCGCCGAGCGCAGCGGCGGCGCGGTGGTTCCCGGCTACACGCATCTTCAGCGCGGGCAACCCGTGCTCTTTGCGCATCATCTCCTCGCCTATGTGGAGATGCTCTCCCGCGATGCTGCCCGCCTCGCCGATGCGCGGAAAAGGATCGACGTCATGCCGCTCGGCTCCGGCGCGCTCGCGGGCAGCACGATCATCATTGATCGCGAGTATGTGGCGCAGCAGCTCGGCTTCTCCGGATTGACTCAAAACAGCATGGACGCCGTGAGCGATCGCGACTTCGCCGTCGAGGTCATCTTCGCCATCGCCCTCTGCGGCGTGCATCTCTCCCGCCTCAGCGAGGACGTGATCCTCTGGTGCAGCGCCGAGTTTGGGTTCGTCACGCTCAGCGACGCACACACCACCGGCTCTTCTTTGATGCCGCAGAAAAAGAACCCCGACGTGGCCGAACTCACGCGTGGGAAGTCCGGCCGTCTCATCGGCAATCTCATGGCGCTGCTGACCTTGCTGAAAGGCCTGCCGATGACCTACAATCGCGACATGCAGGAGGACAAAGAGCCGCTCTTTGACAGCATCGACACGATCAAGGCCGCGCTCGCCGTCTTCGCCGAAATGATCGCCGGCATGGAGGTCAATGACGCCCGCACCCGCGCTGCCACCAGCGACCCGATGCTGCTCGCCACCGACCTCGCCGACTACCTCGTCAATCACGGCGTGCCCTTCCGCTCTGCGCATGAAGTCATCGGCAAACTCGTCGCCCACAGCCTCGCGGAGAAGGTCGCCTTTGCCGACATCCCGCTGGCGAAATACCAAGAATTCTCGCCTGCCTTCGAGGCCGATCTTTTCGCCTGCCTGAACCTCGAAACCGCCCTCGCCGCGCGCAAAGGCATCGGCGCGCCATCACCTCAAAACGTCGCCGCGCAAATCGAGCGCTGGAAGGAGGCGCTGTCGTGACCTTCCCGCTCTTCCACCAGCAGTCCCGCGATGGCTGGCAGACGGTGAAAGACGAGCGCCTCTTTGCGAACCCGCACATCAGCGTGGACCGCGTCGAAGTGCTCACGCCTCATCGCCGCGAGCAGCCCGTGCCTTGGCTCGTGGTGAAAAGAAAAGCCGCCGTCGCCATCGCCCCCGTGACTGAGAGCGGCGAGTTCGTCATGATCCCGCAGGAGCGAATCCCCGTCGCCGAAGAGTGCCTGGAGTTCCCTGCCGGGCAGATCGACTGCCCCGTGGCGGACGTGACCTGTGACATCGTCATCGACACCGCTCTGCGCGAGCTGGCGGAGGAAACCGGCTACGCGCTGGCCCCTGGCGGCACGCTGGAGCCGCTCGGATGGTTTTTGCCATCGCAAGGATTCACCGACGAGCACGTTTACCTTTTCAAGGCGGAGCCCGTGTGTGTCGTCAGCCGTCCCTCACCGGATGGAAGCGAACACATCAGCCCCGTGCGGCTTGTCAGTTCAGGAGACCTGCGGAGGATGATCGCTGCCAATGAGATCACCACCGCCCTGACGCTGGCACTCTACGCGCGGATGGCGGCGAAGGGATCGATCTAACCCCAGCACTACCGCACCCGTTTCCCCCTACCGTTTATGTGGCAAGGCCTCCTGACCAAAGTATTCAAAGCCCGCGAGAAGATCGCGCTGAACCTCAATCCCGGCGACGAAGAGAAGCCGTTCTTGGATCATCTTGAGGATCTGCGCTCCATGCTCGTGCGCATCGCCGTCACGCTGCTGGTCGTCCTGCTCGGCACCTTCTTTTTCTACAGAGACCTGTTCAGGATCATCCACTACCCGCTGGTTTTGGCCGGATTGGCCGTGGATGAAAATGGGGCGCAGAAAATGCTGCAGAACACGGATGTAGCGGGCCCCTTCATGATGGCTGTGAATGTCTCGATGATCGCCTCGATTATCATCGCTTTTCCACTTTTGTTCATCTTCGTCCTTCAGTTCATTCTGCCCGGACTAAAGCCAACCGAGAAGAAGATGCTCTTCCCGGCCATTGCCATCGGTTCAGGGCTTTTTATTGGCGGTTGTGCCTTCGCTTTCTGGCAGGTTCTACCCCGCGCTTTGGCATTCTTCACCGAATTCGCCGCCACACTCGGATCACGCCAGGACTGGACACTCGACAACTACGTCACCTTTTCCACCCGCTTCATTCTCGTCTTCGGCATCGCCTTCGAGCTGCCTGTGATTGTCATGGCACTCGTGAAGCTCGACATCCTGACCTTCAAGATCATGAAGACCACCTGGCGTCATGCTTTGGTGGCCATCACACTCTTCGCCGCAGTCATCACGCCGACACCTGATGTGCTCACCTTGATGCTCATGTCAGGTCCGCTTTACGTGCTCTATGCCATTTGTGTGGTGCTCGCCTACTTCCTGGAAAAGAAAGACCGCGAGGCCTTCCCTGAATATTACGCCCAGATCGACAAGGACGAGAAGGAACTCGAACAGGAGCCCGCCAAAGACGAGTGGGACAACGAGAACTACAATCCCTGGTTCTCCGAGGACGATCAGGACAAAGACATCGACGACGAATACCAGAAGCCACGCCCATCGGCACCACCACCCGAGGTCGAGAAAGCCGCCAACACCGTCGCCATGACTGACCCCGTGGATGAAGGCGAAGACCAAGGCTCCGTCATGCCTGATGACGAACCCGAAGTCCCTGCCGAAACACCAAAACCAGCCGCCGAAAAAACCACCGAAGAACTGGCCCGTGAGGACGAGCAACGCAGTGGCAATCCGCCGGAGTGATCGGGCTGTGGTTTGAAAACACCCGATGTGAAAACAAGTCGGGTTTCGAAATGGCAGTTGTCACAGAAAGCAAGGGCGCTCCAATGCGCCCATGCGCGCCATTCTTCTCTGTCTCATGTCCGCCACCACCTTCGCCCAAAGCCTGACCTATCCCGTCACCCGAAAAGACGACAGCGTCATCGACGACTACCACGGCACGAAGGTGGCGGATCCCTATCGCTGGCTGGAAGACGACAACAGCGAGGAAACGAAGGCCTGGGTGAAGGCGCAGAACGAGGTGGCCTTTGGTTTCCTCAAAACCATCCCGAAGCGCGAGCAGATTCGCGAGCGCCTACAAAAAGCCTGGAACTACGAGCGCACGGGCATCCCCTTTGAGCATGGCGGAAAGTGGTTCTTCAATCGCAACTCCGGCCTGCAAAACCAGAGCGTGCTCTATGTCGCCGACTCGCTCGAAGCAGAGCCTCGCGTGCTGCTCGATCCGAACACGCTCTCCAAAGAAGGCACCACTTCACTCACCGAGACTGCACCGAGTGAGGATGGCAAATGGCTTGTCTATGGCGTGTCGAAAGCGGGGAGCGACTGGCAGGAATTCCGCGTCAAAGACATCGCCACGGGCAAGGACACGGAGGATCTGATCGAGTGGGTGAAGTTCAGCGGAGCCTCGTGGGCGAAGGACAGCAGCGGCTTTTATTACAGCCGTTACCCGAAGCCGAAGGAAGGTGCCGCTCTCACGGAGGCGAACAAGAACCAGACAGTCTATTTCCACAAACTCGGCACCCCACAGAGCGAGGACAAAATGATCTATGCCCGCCCTGATCAGCCCGATTGGGGCCTGCACGCTTACGTCACTGACGACGGCCATTACCTCATCTACAGCGTCACGCACGGCACCGACCCGAAGAACCGCTTCTTTTACCAAGATCTGAAGCAGGCGGACGCGAAGGTGGTCGAGCTGCTGAATGACTTCGATGCCTCCTACAGCTTCATCGAAAACATCGGCACCACGTTTTACTTCCACACCGATCTCAAAGCCCCGCGCTACCGCGTTATCGCCATCGACGTGATGAAGCCCGCCCGTGAAAACTGGCGCGAGATCATCCCCGAAGGCGTGGACAAGCTCGACAGCGTGTCCTGCATCGATGGCCAACTGCTCTGCAAATCTCTCCAAGATGCCCGCAGCGCCATGACGGCCTACGATTTGGAAGGCAAGAAGACGCGTGACATCGACCTGCCCGGCATCGGCACCGTCGGTGGCTTTGGCGGCAAACGCAGCGACAAGCTCACGCACTACGCCTTCACCAGCTTCACCACGCCCGGCGCGATCTACCGCTACGATGTCGCCAGCGGGAAGAGCACCCTTTGGAAACAGCCGAAGGTCGATTTCGATGCCTCGCCGTATGAGACGACACAGGTCTTCATGAAGAGCAAGGACGGCACGAAGGTGCCCATGTTCCTCGTCCATAAAAAAGGCCTCAAGCTCGATGGCAGCAACGCCACGCTGCTTTACGGCTACGGCGGCTTCGACATCAGCCTCACACCGAACTTCTCCATCGGTCGTGCCATCTGGCTGGAGCTCGGCGGCGTGTATGCGCTGGCGAATCTACGCGGTGGTGGCGAATACGGTGCCGAGTGGCATCTCGCCGGCACGAAGCTGCGGAAGCAGAACGTCTTCGATGACTTCATCTCCTGCGCCGAGTGGCTGCAAAAGGAAGGCTACACCTCGCCAAAAAAGCTCGCCATCATGGGCGGCAGCAATGGCGGCCTGCTCGTCGGAGCCTGCATGACCCAGCGTCCGGAACTCTACGGTGCCGCGCTGCCTGCCGTCGGCGTCATGGACATGCTGCGCTTCCACAAATTCACCATCGGCTGGGCCTGGAAGAGCGACTACGGCAGCAGCGAAAACGCCGCCGAGTTCGCCGCCATCCACGCCTACTCCCCGCTGCACAACCTGAAGCCCGGCACACGCTATCCCGCCACCCTCGTCACCACCGCCGACCACGACGACCGCGTCGTCCCCGCCCACAGCTTCAAGTTCGCCGCCCGCCTCCAGGAATGCCACGCCAAGGGCGATGATTCCCCACCCGTCCTCATCCGCATCGAAACCAGCGCCGGCCACGGTGCCGGCACCGCGCTCACCAAAGTCATCGAAGAAACCGCCGACGAATGGGCCTTCCTCTGGAAGGTGCTGGGGATGGAGTGAATGCATTCTTCCGACCGATCCCGCCCAGAAGATGTCCGAGCGAAGGAGCGCATGATCGCGTTTTGATACTCACCATGAACCGCCGCTCCTCGCTCAAGACCATCCTCGCCACTGGCATCGCGCCCATGTTTGTGCCAGCGCGACTGCTGCGCTCGCAGACCGCGCCATCGAACAAGATCACGCTCGGGGTCATCGGAGTCGGTGCGCAGGGCACGGGCGACATGCGGGCGTTTTTGAATCATGCCGATGTCCGCGTGGTGGCGCTGTGTGATGTGAATCAGAAGCGCATCGAGAATGCTCAGGGCATCCTCAAAGACGCCTACGGCTCTGCAGACGCGAAGGTTTACAGCGACTTCCGGGAACTGAACCGAAATCCGAGCATCGACGCTGTCTTGATGGCGCTGCCAGTGCACTGGCACAGCATTCCATCGGCGGATGCTGTGCTAAATGGGAAGCACATTTATCACGAGAAGCCGATGGGCATGTCGATCGAGGAAGCCCAGCTCGTGCGTGCCGCCGTCAGGAAGAAAGGTGTCGTGTTTCAGTTCGGCACTCAGCAGCGTTCGGACATGAAATTCCGCTGGGCGGCGGAGCTCGCGCAGAATGGTCGTCTCGGAAAATTAAAGGAGATCCAGGTCGGCGTGCCCGGCGGCAAAACGGCACCTGTTTGGACTGAGCAAGCCGTGCCCGCGAATGTCGATTGGGATCGCTGGGTGGGTCCGGCACCGATGACGCCTTTCCACGAAGAAAAGCTGAAGCGCGACAACCACGAGAACATCACGAATTTCTCCCTCGGCATGATTTCCTGCTGGGGCATCCATCATCTCGATATCGCTCAGTGGGGCAATGGCACCGATGCGACGGGGCCTGTGAGTGTGGAAGGCAGCGGCGTCTATCCGAAGGAAGGCGGCTGCGATGCCGTGCTGAACTGGAAGCTCCGTTTTGAGTATGCTGGTGCCGCGCCGATCACCTTTGCCAATGAAAATCCCGAGATCATTCATGGAGCGAAGTTCATCGGCGAAAACGGCTGGGTGTATGTGCGCCGAGGTGTGATTCAGGCCAGCGACGAAGCGATCCTGCGTGATCCGCAAAACAAGGTCGGCACCATGCCGATTCAGCTCATCGCCAGCCAGGAACACACACGCAATTTTGTGGATGCGATTCAGGGCAAAGCCAAAGCCGTCTGCGACATCGAGACTGCTGTGCGCAGTGACACGCTGCCCCAGCTCGCAGCAGCCTGCCTGAAGGCGAAACGCAAACTGACCTGGGACCCGGCTGCGGAAAACTTCGGACCCGATGCCGAGGCGAACGCGCTGATGAAACATCGGCCCATGCGTGGCGAATGGAAGCTGCCTGTCGTATGATCTCCCGACATGACTGACTGGGAACAACACTATCTCGAAGGCAACACCCCCTGGAACAAAAATCAGCCTTCCCCACCGATGCTGGAGTGGGTGCGCCAAAACAAGCCCGCTGGCCGTGCGCTCGTGCCCGGCTGCGGCGTGGGGCATGATGTGGCAATGCTATGCGAGCACGGGCTCGATGCTTGCGGCCTCGACATCGCACCCACGGCCATTGAGATGGCGCAGCAGGCCTATCCACAGCTCGTGAGTCGCTTTGTGCTCGCGGATCTCTTCAATCCACCAGCGTACCTGCGCGGCAGCTTTGATTTCATCTTTGAGCACACCTGCCTGTGTGCGCTGCCGCCGGAGTGGCGCACGAGATATGAAAAGGCTGTCCACGAGCTGCTGAAACCCGGTGGCTTGATCGTTGGCATCTGGTTCATCCATCCCGAGATGGACCCTGGCGAGCAAGGACCACCCTTTGGCATTGAGGTCTCAGAACTCGGCACGCTCTTCGATGAAGAGCGTTGGGAGATCGTGGAAGATCGAGTGCCCGAAGTGGGCTACGATGGGCGTATTGGCCGCGAACGACTGCGCGAGCTGAGGAAGCACTGATCAAAGATAGGGCTCAATCGGCAGCTTACCGTTCGAGGCGCAGATGAACATCGTGCCTGGCTTCACCGTGCTCGGTGAGGTGCTGACTTTGCCGCCTGCTGCTTCCACGAGCATGACGCCCGCAGCGATGTCCCAGAGGCTGATCTGCTCTTCGACATAGGCATCGAGTCGTCCACAGGCGATGTAGGCGAGAGCGAGAGCGGCACTGCCGAGCATGCGCGTCTTGCGCACGTCATAGGCGATGCGCTTGTAGCGTTCGAAGCCGGCATCCAGCGCGGATTTGCTTTTCGAGAAACCGACGGTGACGACGGCTTCTGCCATCGTCGCACGCGGGCTGACGGCGATGGGTTTGCCGTTGAGCATGGGTTGGCCACCTTTGACGACGCTCCAAGTTTCGTTCTGCATCGGATCATGGATCACACCGAGCAGCATCTCTTTCGTGTGACGATTCCGGGCGGCGATGCTGACGCAGAAGTGCGGGATATTAAAATAGTAGTTCACCGTGCCGTCGATGGGATCGACGATCCACTCGACATCGCCATCGCCACCGAGATCGCCTTCCTCCTCGCCGAGGATGGCGTGGGTGGGATCGTTCTTCAGGATGATTTCGGTGATGAGCTTCTGACTGCGCACGTCGAGCTCCAGCTTGATGTCGTGGCGCTGCATCTCATTGACCGTGAGATCGGAGCCGAAGTTGCTTTTGATGAGCTGGCCCGCCTGGGTGGCGGCGTCGAGGGCGATGGGAAGAAGATCAGACATGAGGGGTTTTTGAGGATGCAGCCAGGCGGGTGATGAACTGGATCAGCTCATGAGCGAGTGCCGTCTTGCTTTGCTGTGGCAAGGACTGCGTTTGGCCGCCGGGGACGCAGAGAGTGATTGCGTTTTCTGCACTGTCAAACCCGATGCCCGGCTGGGAGACATCGTTAGCGATGATGAGGTCGCAGCCTTTGCGCACCAGCTTGTCCTGCGCGTGCTCAATGAGCTTTTCTGTCTCCGCCGCAAAGCCGACGAGACAACCTTTGAATCCAAACACGTTGCGAGCGGAGCCAAGGATGTCTTCCGTGCGCTCCAGCTCAAGCGTCAAGCTGTCGGCACTCTTTTTGATCTTCTGCATGGCTTTTACCACCGGCCGGTAGTCCGCCACAGCAGCGGCAAAGATGGCCACGTCCGCGCTGGCGATGTGCTTTTGCACCGCTTCGAACATCTCGCGAGCCGTCTCCACCTTCACCAGCGTGATGTCCGTGGGTGCAGGCAGAAAAACCGGCCCCGAAATCAAAGTCACCTTATGCCCGGCATCACGCGCCTCCTCAGCCAGCGCATAGCCCATCTTTCCCGAGGAACGGTTCGTGAGATACCGCACCGGATCGAGCGGCTCCCGAGTTGGGCCAGCGGTGATGAGGATGTGCATGGTGGCATCTTCCGTCGCTGAAGGCGGTGGTCAAACGCACGTCTTGGACGGACGGATTTGCATTTGCCCTCACCGGAGCGCCCCGCCATCATCGCGGGCACTTCACCCAACCTTTTCACCATGTATTTCCTCGGCATCGACAGCGGCACCCAGAGCACTAAAGCCATCGTGCTGGACCTCGACAGCGGCAAGATTCTCGCCTCCGGGCACAGCGCCTATGATTTGATCGAAGGCCTGCCGGCCGGTCATCTGGAGCAGCATCCTCAGAGCTGGATCGACGCTGTGGAGAGCAGTGTGAAGCAGTGCCTGGAGAAGATAGGTGCCGACAAATCGAAGATCGCCGGCATTGGCGTGAGCGGTCAGCAGCACGGGCTCGTGGCGCTCGGTGCGGACGACAAGCCGGTGCGGCCTGCCAAGCTGTGGTGCGATACCTCGACGCAGGCCCAGTGCGCCGAGATCGCCCATGAATTCGGCGGTCAACCCGGCGTCATCGCTTTGGCAGGGAACGCTATGCTTCCCGGCTACACGATCCCGAAGCTGCTTTGGATCAAACAGAACGAGCCAGAGAACTTTGCCAAAATCACCTCCATCCTGTTGCCGCACGATTACATCAACTTCTGGCTCAGCAGCGTGAAGCGCATGGAATACGGCGACGCCTCGGGCATGGGCATCCTCAACGTGAATACGCGTCAGTGGTGCTACGAGTTGTGCGATTACATCGACCCACGCGTGCGCTCCATGCTGCCCGAGCTCGGCTCCAGCCGCAGCGTGCATGGTCGGCTCCGTCCTGAACTGGCGAAAGCCTGGGGACTCGGCGACAACGTCATCATCTCTGCTGGTGGTGGCGACAACATGATGGGCGCGATCGGCACCGGCAACATCAAGCCCGGCGTCATCACCGCCAGCTTCGGCACCAGCGGCACGCTTTACGGCGTCGCCGGATCACCCGTGGTCGATGGCCAGGGCGAAGTGGCCGCTTTCTGCGACAGCACGGATCAATGGCTGCCGCTCGTCTGCACCATGAACGTCACCGTCGTGACCGAGCAGGTGCGTGACATGTATGGCTGGGATTTGAAACAACTCGAAGCTGCCGTGGCCTCTGCACCCGTCGGTGCCGATGGCGTAATGTTCCTGCCGTATCTCAATGGCGAGCGCACTCCCAACCTGCCAAACGGCACCGGCGTGCTCCACGGCCTGCGCCCGACCAGCATGACGCCTGCCAACATCGCCCGCGCGGCGGTGGAAGGTGCCACGCTCGGCCTCGCCTATGGTTTGAAGCGTTTCCGCGATCTCGGCATGAACCCCACGGAGATTCGCCTCACTGGCGGCGGCAGCAAAAGCAGCGTCTGGCGTCAGATCGCCGCCGATTGCTTCAATGCTGAAGTCGTCACCCTCAGCACGAGCGAAGGTGCCGCCCTCGGCGGAGCCATCCAGGCCGCCTATGCCCAAGCCAACGAACACGGCGAAACCATCAGCTACGAGGCGCTCTGCGCCAAACTGGTGACGCTCGACGAATCAACCCGCTGCAAACCGAACGCAGCCAATGCCAAGCACTACACCGAACAGCTCGAACGTCAGATGGAACTGACGGGCCGCCTCCAGCAGACCGGCTGGCTGTAAATGGTTCGTCCTTTGACAGCAGGCCCATCCTCACCTCTTCATCACGGTTCATGTCCAAAGGACTCGGCGAAACATCCACCCATTTTTTTCAACTCGGCAGCGCTGCCGAGCCCTTCGTCTTTGCCAGCAGAGACTCGCTGCCGGGAATCACGGTGGCGTATGAAACCTACGGGAAGCTGAATGCGCGGAAAACCAACGCCATCCTGCTCTTCCACGCGCTTTCCGGCAGCCAACATGCTGCGGGGCACAATCCCGATGTGCCGGGCCTCAACGGACGCTGGACGGATGATGTGAAGCAGGGCTGGTGGGACCTTTTCATCGGCCCAGGCAAGGCGCTGGATACGAACCGATACTTCGTCATATGCGCGAACTACCTCGGTGGTTGCTATGGCAGCAGTGGACCGACTTCGACGAATCCTGAGACGGGCAATCCGTATGGGAAAGACTTCCCTCCCGTGCTGAGCAGCGACGTCGTCCGCAGTCAGGCGGCGCTGCTGGATCATCTCGGCATCAAGACGCTTCATGCCGTCATCGGCTCCTCAGTTGGTGGCTTACTCGCCATCAACTTCGCCACGCTCTATCCCGAACGGGTGAAGATTGTCATGCCGGTTGCCACGGGACTGCGCACCACGGTACTCACGCGGCTGACGTTGTTTGAGCAGGTGCTCGCCATCGAAAACGATCCCCACTTCAATGGCGGAGACTATCCAGAGGATGCCAAGCCGGAATACGGACTCACGCTCGCGCGGATGATTTCGCACAAGACCTTCGTGCATCTCGATGCCATCGAAAAACGGGCGAGCCAGACTGTGTCCCAGCCCAATGGGCAGCTCTCCTGGTACAAGGTCGGGCATACCGTCGAGAGCTACATGCTGCATCAGGGGAAGAAGTTCGTGAAGCGCTTCGATGCGAACTCCTACCTCCGCATCCTCGACATGTGGCTGCGCTACAATCCGCTGCGTGATGCAGGCGTGGACAGCTACGAAGAGCTGTTCGCCCGCAGCAAGGCGGCGGGGCATCACTACCTGATCTTCAGCATCGACAGCGACTTCTGTTTCTATCCCGAAGAGCAGGCGGAAATGGTCTCGGCCTTGGAGCGAGTTGGAGTCTCCTCCATGCACATCACCGTGCATTCGGACAAAGGGCACGACTCCTTCCTGCTCGAACCTCAACTCTACACGCCGCATCTCGTTTACACGCTGGAGGGGCGCTGGCAGAAGTCCTCGCTCGATGAGCCGGCGGTGAACGAAGTGGAATAAATGAAAAGGCCCGGAGCTTTCGCCCCGGGCCTTGTGTTTCACATCGCGAACGACCAAGATCGCATCACTGAATTTCCAGGCACACACCTTCTTTGGTGCTGCGCGCAAAGAGGCGATTGTAGGCCATCACGGGATAGCTCCAGACCTTGCCGTCGAGCACGTCGTCGCGCTTCAGCTCGGTGTATTTTTCGGGAGTTGCTTCAGCCACGACGACTTCGCCCTTGTCGCTGAGAGCGATGACTTTGTCGCCAGAGAGAATGACCTGACCGGGGCCGAAGCCGGCTTCCTTCCACATGTCTTTGCCAGTCTTGATGTCCACGCAGGCGAGGGGGCCGGCACCGTACTCTTTGAAGCTGAACATGCCGTAGAGGTAGCCGTCCTTCACCACGGGAGTGCTCCAGTGGTTGAAGCACTCGTTTTCACGACGCCAGATCTGCTCGGCACTGAAGCCGCTGCCGCTCTTGCTGATCTTGAAGGCACCGGCACCCACACCGTAACCGGCCGAACAATAGACGATGTCTTCAAACACGACCGGGCTGGCAGCGGTGGAGACTTTGTAGGGGAAGGGCGCGCGCCACAGCACCTTGCCATCGCCAGGCGTGACAGCCACGAGACCAGTCTGAGTGAAGAAGATGCACTGATGCACGCCGTGGATGTCGGCGATCACGGGAGTGGCGTGGGTCATTTTGTCGTCCTCGCCTTTCCACAAAATTTTGCCGGTGGTCTTGTCGAGACCGAGCAGCGCCTGGCCAGCACCACCGCCGCACATCATGAGCACGTTGCCGTCGATGACGGGAGATGCGGCGTTCTGCCATTTGATCTGCACGCCAGCATTGTCCTTCATGACATCGAGATTCCACACGGGCTTGCCGGTGGCTGCATCGAAGCAGAAAACGCCGAGGTTGGCGTCGATGGCATAGACTTTATCACCATCGACCACAGGCGTGGAGCGGGGGCCGTCGCCACCTTTGTTGTCATTCGCGCCAGCATCACCACCGCCATCGTATTTGCCGATCACCGTCAGCGGCTTTTTCCAGAGTTCTTTGCCATTCCTCACGTCCAGGCTGACGAGAACCTCGCCTACGTTGCCATCCGTTTCACCGGTGACGATGGTGAAGGCCTTGGCTCCGGCCACGGCGAAGGAGCTGAAGCCCGCCGGGGTGTCCGTCTTCCACAGCGTTTTGATTTTGGCGCTCTTCCAATTGCTGACTTTGAGCACGGGCGCGGTGCCATCGTTGTTCGGGCCGCGGAATTTGGCCCATTCGGCAGGGGCGGTGGTTTGAGCGGAAAGGCTGGCCGCTGCGAGCAGCGAACCACCGGCGAGGAGAAGCGAGGGGCGGATCATTTTGGAGTAGTGGAGGGTGAGCGTGTGCAAACGAGGCACGGTGCGGCAGTCTTGCGCTTCCTGCCAACCGGGCAAACGAAACCTCCGCCATCTGGCTGCGCAGATCATTTTGATCCCAGCGGAAGTTGAGGAAACTCTTGCAGCCATGCCTTCGTTAGGCTTACGACAAGGCAACGCATGTGGGACTTCGTGACAGAGCATTGGCGCGACGGCGTGGAGATCATCATCCTCGCCGCGCTGGCTTATCATGGGTATCTGTTTTTCCGGGCTACGCGTGGCGCTCGCATCCTCACGGGCCTGCTGATCCTGCTGCTCAGCCTCGCGCTCATTTCGCAGCTCCTGGAGCTGGAGGTGATCAACTGGCTGCTTCAGCGCATCTCCGTCTTCCTTGCAGTGGCACTCGTGGTGCTCTTCCAGCCAGAACTGCGCCGCGTGCTGGCCGAGCTGGGCAGTCATCGTGTGTTTTCTTTCAATCGCCCCGACCCTGAGTCGCTCGATGTGCTGCTGGAGGCGATGCAAAAGCTCTCCGCCCGCCGGTGCGGCGCCTTGTTCGCCCTGAAGCGCGGCATTGATCTGAAGCAATTTGTCGAAACGGGTGTCGAGGTGGATGCGATCATGAGCGTGGAACTCATCACCACCATCTTCCACCCGAAGACCGCTCTGCATGACGGCGGAGTCATCATCGACCAGGGCCGAATCCAGGCCGCAGGCTGTGTTTTCCCCGTGAGTCAAAAAGAGGTGCGTGATCGTGCCATCGGCCTGCGCCATCGAGCTGCCATGGGGGTCACCGATGAAACGGATGCGATCGCCCTCATCGTCAGCGAGGAGAGCGGAGCGCTCTCGATCGCCTATCGTGGGAAGCTGGAGCACGATTTAGAGCCCGACGAGGTGAGAGATCGCCTGAACGAGATCCTCACTTTTGGCAGCGTGAAAAGCGAAACGTCAACAGAGGAACCGACCCGTGAGATTGGAGCAGCTTAAAAACATCTTCGTGCGCAACTGGAAGGAAAAGCTGCTCGCCGTCGTGCTGGCCTTCCTTTTCTGGTTCATGATCAAAGGCCAGGCCGCCCGCTCAAACATGCCCTACGGCTACGGCAGCGAGCGCTTCCCCAGAGCTGGAACACGCCTTTGATCGTCAGGGCTCGCACCCTGCAAAAGGCGTCTAATCATATCCACGCTTGCCTTTCCCTGGATGTGTGGAACTCTCCGCGCCGGTTTTCCCGGCTTCTACCCCCCTCGGGGCCGATGTTTGTCTTGTAGCCCGTCTCCATTTTGGACGGTGTCCCCGTCCCGCCGTTGGTAGGACGCTTTTACGGCGACTGGTTGCCCACCTATTCGGAGCCCTATCTGCCGGTTTAATTGCAAAGGACATATTATGGAAAAGACATTCGCTGATCTCGGCCTCGCGCCTGAACTCCTCCAAGCCGTTCAGGCCCAAGGCTTTGAGCAACCCTCCCCCATCCAGGCTGAGGCCATCCCAGTCGCCCTTTCCGGGCGTGACGTAGTGGGCCAGAGTCAGACCGGTTCAGGCAAAACGCTCGCCTTTGGCCTGCCTGCCATCCAGCTCGCCGACGCCTCCGACCGCCGCACTCAGGTGCTCATCCTCTGCCCCACCCGCGAGCTGGCCATGCAGGTCTGCGCGGAGATTCACAAGGTCGTTACTTTCAAAGAAGGCCTCCGCGCCACGCCAGTCTATGGCGGCGCTTCGTATGATCGCCAGATCCGCGCCCTCCAGGCCGGTTCCCAAATCGTCGTGGGCACTCCCGGTCGTATCCAGGACTTCGTGGACCGTGGCACGCTGAAGCTAAATGCACTCAAAATGCTCGTCTTTGATGAGGCTGACGAAATGCTCGACATGGGCTTCGCTGAAGACATCGAAAAGCTCATGAAGTCCCTGCCGGAGAAGCGCCAGACGATCTTCTTTTCCGCGACTTTTGACCCGCGCATCCGCCGCCTCATTGAGCGCTACACCACGAATGCCGCCACGATCACCATTCAGCAGAAAGCGCTCACGGTGCCGACCATCGAGCAGCGCTACTACGAGGTGCAGGGCCGCAGCAAAACGGAAGTGCTCTGCCGCGTGCTGGACATGGAAGACCCGCGTCTGACCATCGTCTTCGCGAACACGAAGAAGGCTGTGGATGACGTTGTCGATGCCCTCATGGGCCGGGGTTATGCCGCCGACCGCCTGCATGGCGATTTGAATCAGATGATGCGCGAGCGCGTGATGCGGAACTTCCGCAGCGGCAACGTCGAAGTGCTCGTCGCCACCGACGTGGCAGCTCGCGGACTCGATGTTAACGACATCGACCTCATCGTGAACTACGAGCTGCCTTACGACACGGAAGACTACGTCCACCGCATCGGCCGCACCGGTCGTGCCGGGCGAAAAGGCACCGCCGTCAGCCTCGTCGCAGGCCGCGAAATCTACCTTATGCAGCGCATCCAGCGCTTCACGAATGCGCGCGTGGATCGCACCAAAGTCCCCTCTCAGGAAGAGGTGGAGACGAAGCTCGTGGATCAAAGCTTTGAAAAGCTCAAGGCCACGCTGGAAGCTGGCAACTATGCCAAACACGAGCACACCACCCAGCGCCTGCTGGATGCTGGCTTTGACATGACGGATGTCATGAGTGCTCTCCTCGATCTCTGGATGAAACAGGGCTCGCGGGAAGCTGAGCAGATCCTCGAAGATCGCGCCCAGGTGAAAAAAGACCGTCCGCAGCGCGAGTTCGTCCCGCGTGAGCAGGGTGGCGAAGGCGCCCCGCAAGGGGGTGGCGAAGGCGGCGATCAGCGCACCACGCACCCCGCAGGCCCACGTGCTCCAGCAGCGGGTATGAAGCGCCTCTTCATCAACATCGGCGGCATGGACAACGCCCGCCCAGGCGACATCGCCGGCATCATTTACAACACCTGCCAGATCCCCGCAGGCACCATCGGCAGCATCGACGTCCTGCCGAAGTGCAGCTTCGTCGAGATCCCCGAAGACATGGCCGCAGCCGTGCTCACCTCTATCGAAGGCGCGACCTTCCGTGGCCGTGACGTGCGCATGGATCTGGCGGATCGTGAAGGCGGCGGCGGTGGCAACTTTGCCCCACGTCCCCCACGTCGTGACTTCGACGGCCCACCTCGCGGTGGTGGCGGCGGCTACGGTGGCAAGCCCGGCGGTTACGGCGGCGGTGGAGGAGGTGGCGGCTACGGCGGCAAACCTCGCTTCGGCGGCGGTGGCGGCGGCAAGCCCGGTGGTTTCAAACCACGTCGCTGGGATGGCGAAGGCTCATAGATTTTGAAAAGAGCGGCAGGCCCTTCAGCCTGCCGCTTTTTTGTGGACTTGTTTCCTCGTCGCGAGGCGTTTTTGCGTGGCTTTACCGTGTCAGCAGTGATGTGCCCCACGAGTGTTCACATACACTGAATAAAGACTCTGTGAGGCGGTGATGAAAAGGCGGTTCCGTTTCTGGCCGCCAAAGCAGACGTTGCTGGCCGTTTCGGGGAGCTTGATGAAGCCGATGAGCTTGCCCTCGGGGTTGAAGACGTGGACGCCGTCGAAGCCATCGCCGATCCAGCCGGCGCTGGCCCAGAGATTGCCTTCCACATCGCAGCGGATGCCGTCGGAGCCGCCTTTGCATTTCCGAAAGTCCTCTTGGAGCTTCGGCTCAGGCACTCCCTTTTCGTACTGCACCGAGCCACGGTTTGGATAAAAAATACCCTTCTCAGTGACCACGCCGATGTTTTTTTTGTCCGCGAGCTGGCCTTTGTTCGTGGCGAAGACCTTGCCGTTTTTCACCGTCTTGCCGTCCACGTCATAGACGCGGATGTTCTTCGGGCTGCCGGTATCGACGACATACACCTTCTTGTAATCGGGGGAGAAGCAGAGGCCATTCGGCTTTTCGAGATCCTCGGTGACCTTGGTGATCTCGCCGCTTGGGTCGATGCGATAGACGGACTCTTTGAGGAGCAGTTCCCCTTTGTTGCCCTCGTAGTCCATCATGCTGCCGTAGCCGGGATCGGTGAACCAGATGGAGCCATCGGGATGCACCGCGCCATCATTGGGAGCGTTGAGAGGCTTGCCGTCGAACTTGTCGGCCAGGACGGTGATTTTGCCATCAAGCTCATAGCGCACGACGCGGCGCGTGCCGTGCTCGAAGCTGATCTGGCGGCCCTGGAGGTCAAAGGTGTTGCCGTTGCTGTTGTTGGCGTTGTTCCGCATCACGCTGACGTGGCCGTCCTCGGGCAACCAGCGCATCTGGGCGTTGTTCGGGATGTCGCTCCACACGAGGTAGTTGCCCGTTCCGTTCCAGGCGGGGCCTTCGGCCCAGAGCATGCCGGTGTGGAGGCGGCGGATGGGAGCGTTACCCTGCACGAGCTTCTCAAAGGCCGGATCGAGCGCGATGACGTCGGGATCGGGATAGCGCTCTGGGGTCTGGCCGGTCCAGTCTCGCCCAAAGGCGCTGGCGGCAGTGGCGGTGGTGAGAGTCGTGAGGAAGGTGCGGCGGTCAGTGGTCATGGCGGATAAAGAGGTCGTTTTTAGTGAAACGCGCCTCGCAGGGCAAGCCTTCCGCGTCTCCACCAGCGGAAAAGCCCATTGCGCCGGCCATCGTCCGCGTCCTCATAGCGCCGCCGTGCGTTTGTCATGGCTCCGCTTTGAAAACAGAGAAAGCCTCTGCCACCAAAACTGCGCGCCCGAGGCCGAAAAAGGCCGCCGCGCCGAAACCTGCCGATCCACCACCTGCCCCAGCAGCCGAGGATCGGGTGGAAAACCATGGTCTCGTGAGGTCGGTGACTCGGCAGCCTGACTTCTCGGCGAAACTGAGCACGCTGGGAGCTGGTGAGGTCATTTGCTTGGATCACGTCACGCCGGAGGCGAATGGCTTCGCCGTGGCACTCGTGATCGCTCGGGCACAGCAGATGAAGCGTCGTCTCTGGGTGCTGTGCCCTGATCCACGAACGCAGGATCGGGTGCAGGCCGAGTTGCTCGTTTGGCAGTCATCCGCCCTGTACTTTCCACGGCACTCGCAGAGCTTCGGCAACGATGCCTTGCCCGACCCGGATCTGGCGGCGGAGCGCGTGGCGGTGCTGGAGCGATGGGCGGCAGCGGAAGTGAAAAAGCACTCCGGTCCCAGCGCCCTCCTCCTCTGCGCCGACAGCCTGAACGAGCCCGTCCCGACGGCTGGCGAGCTCGAAAAGCAGCGACGGCAGATCGAGGTGGGGCAAAAGCTGGATGTCGAGGACTTCATCACCTCGCTGAGTGAGGCGGGATATGAGCGTGTGCCCGTGGTGACAGAGCGCGGACAGTTTGCCCGACGTGGCGGGATCGTGGATTTCTACTCCTGGCAGGCAGAGGAGCCGCTGCGCGTGGAGTGGTTCGATGACGAGATCGAGTCCATCCGCGCCTTTGATCTGCACAATCAATCGTCTGTGCGTCGGCTGGAGCGCGCGAACATCATCCTCCAGCTCGGGGAGCAGGCGGCGGACTCGGGAAAGGTGCGGGATTACTTGGCAAAAAACGACCTCGTACTCGTGATCGGAGATGAATCCGTCGAGGTGCCCGTGCATGCGCGCATCATTGACGGAGCCTTCACGCACGACGGCCCGGAAGACTTCGCGACGGCTATCCACGAGAATCCTCTCGGCGTCTTCGATGCCTCCGACTTCGTGCTGCACGAGGCGCGGCGGAAGCAGTTCGAGATGCAGGTGAGCGAATGGAAAAAGCTCGGCTGGCAGACCATCGTCTTCTTTCACAATGAGGCGGAGCGTGAACGCTTCGGTGAACTCCGCAGTGCAGAAGCAGCCAAGGTGGAGACCACTCTGGGCCTGCTGTATCGCGGCTTCACCGTGCCATCGGCGAAGCTCGCGGTGCTCACCGGTGCGGAGATCTTTGGCAGACATCAGGTGTCACGTCGCTCACGCGGATCGAAGCTCGCAGACCCTGAGGTGCTGCGCAAAGCACGCGACATGCTCAGTGAGCTACGCGATGGAGACCTCGTCGTGCACAGCGAGCACGGCATCGGGCGCTTCGCCGGAGTGGAGACACGCACCACGCCTGGCGGGAAAAAAGAGGAAGTGCTCGTGCTGCATTACGCCGACGAGTCCAAGCTCTTCGTGCCCGTCGTCCAGGCGCACATGGTCAGCCGCTACGTCGGTGTCGGCGGACGTGCGCCCGCTTTGAGCAAACTCGGCGGCGGTAGCTGGCACAAAACACGCAAAGGTGCGGAGAAGAGCGTGGAGGAATTTGCCGCGAAGATGCTCTCCGTCAGTGCCGAGCGCCGAACGGTGACGGGCTACGCGCACCCGGCCGATACCAAGTGGCAGGTCGAGTTCGAGCAGTCCTTCCTTTACCGCGAGACGCCCGATCAGCTGCGCTGCGTGGAGGAGATCAAGCGCGACATGGAAGCTCCGAAACCCATGGATCGTCTGCTCTGCGCCGATGTCGGATTCGGCAAGACGGAGGTGGCCATCCGTGCGGCTTTCAAAGCGGTGATGGGTGGCAAACAAGTGGCCATCCTCGTGCCGACGACCGTGCTCGCGCGGCAGCACTGGCAAAACATCCGCGAGCGGATGAGCGAGTTCCCCGTGACGGTGGAGATGCTCTGCCGACTGACGCCGAAGAACCGCGAGAAGAAGATCCTCGAAGGCGTGCGTGATGGCACGGTGGACATCGTCGTGGGCACGCATCGCGTGATTTCCAAAGACGTCCGCTTCAAAGATCTCGGGCTGGCCGTGATCGATGAAGAGCAACGCTTCGGCGTGAAGCATAAGGAGAAGTTTAAAGAGATCTTCCGCCTCGTGGATGTGCTGACGCTGAGCGCCACGCCGATTCCACGCACACTCTACTTTGCGCTGATGGGGATGCGGGACATGAGCACCATCGAGACACCGCCGCCGAACAAGCAGGCCGTGGGAACGATCATCACGCCCAATGACGAGCGCGTCATCAAACAGGCGGTAGATGCCGAGATCGACCGTGGCGGACAGGTTTTCCTCCTGCACAACCGCGTCATGACCATCGAGAAAACCGCGATGCGCATCCGCGAGCTGTGCCCGCAGGCGCGGGTGATCGTGGGGCACGGCCAGATGGATGAAGAGCTGCTGGAGGACGTGATGCACACCTTTGTGGATGGCGACGCCGACGTGCTCGTCTGCACGACCATCATCGAAAGCGGCGTCGATATCCCGAACGCGAACACCATCATCATCGATCGCGCAGATCGCTTCGGGCTCGCTGATCTTTATCAGCTACGAGGTCGCGTGGGCCGTGGTGGCACGCAGGCTCATGCGTACCTGCTTTTGCCCCGAGACGCCGTAACAGCGGGAGATGCCCGCAAGCGCGTGAACGCCATCAAGCAATACACCGGCCTCGGCAGCGGCTTCAAAATCGCCCTGCGCGATCTGGAGATTCGTGGTGCTGGCAATCTCCTCGGCACCGAGCAAAGCGGGCACATCGCCGCAGTCGGATTCGACATGTATTGCCAGATGCTTAAGCAGACCGTGAACCGGATGCAGGGCCGCCGCGTGGCGCGTCCGGTGGATGTCAGCCTGCGTGCCGACTTCCTCGTGCAAACCGAAGCGCTCATGACCGAGGCCGAAAAAGGTGCCACGCCCGCCTTCCTGCCCACACCGTTCGTCGAAGACACCCGCCAGCGCATCACCGCCTACCGCCAGCTCGGGGAAATCATGACGCGCAAGGAACTCGAAGAACTCGAAACCCAGTGGCGGGATCAGTATGGAGACAAGCTCCCCTACCCCGTGCAAAACCTGCTCGCCTGCACCTCCCTCCGCCTCGCCGCCTCTCATGCCGGCATCACGGATGTGGAGATCAAAGACCGCAAACTTATGCTCACGCGCAATAGCAAGTTCGTCATGATCAACGGCAAATTCCCCCGCCTCACCGAGCGTGCAGGCTTCAAACAGCTAGCCGAAGCCGCGGCGATGGTGCGGAGCTTGTGAGGATCAACCATTGGCGTCGGACTTAACTACTTCGCCTTCGGATTCTTCAGGAAATAGAGTCGGCCATCCTCCGCGCCGATGAGCAGATCGGGCAGTCCGTTCGCATCCCAATCCACTGGCGTAGGACTGGTGTCGTGGCCTTCGATGTTGCGGTCGGAGACGTTGCCGCTGTCGGTGAAGAGGATGAGGCCGTCTTTTTCGCCGGACTGGCGGAGGAACTGGGCGTTCTGGCTGTTGAGGAGGATGTCGAGCTTGCCGTCGCCATCCCAGTCCATGAGGCAGAGTTTGCGGCGGCCGCTTTTACCGGCGGTGCCGTTGTTGAGTTGCAGGAGCTTGCCGTTGGCATCGGCAAAGATGCGCTGCGGTGGCTGTAGGCCGGTTTTCGTGCGCTGGAAGAAACTGAGGTAGCCTTCGTGGTCGAGCATGACGAGATCGGTGAGGCCGTCCTTGTTCCAATCAATCGCCACGGGCGTGGTGCGCCATTGCGTGAGCAAGCCTTTGCCTTCAGGACGCAGCCAACCCCAGGCGAGTTTGGGCTGCTCGCCGTTCCATTCGACTTCCACAGGCTTTTCAGCGGCAAGTTCGGGCTGAGTCTTGCTGCCGGTGTTTTCAAACCACACCACTTTGCCGAGGATGCTGTTCGCAATGATGTCGAGATCGCCGTCGTGATCCCAATCCCCCACGGTTTGCGTGGTGTAGCCCCATTTGGCTTCGGCGGGGCCTTGAATGCTGCCGTTTTTTCCGGCCATGATGCGCAGTGTCTTGCCTCCAGCCTTGAGTTTGGATGGTGCGGCCCACTTCGGCCCTGCGACGCCGGGACCGCTGAGGTTTTCGATGAAGGCGATGTAACCGGCGGTGTTCCCGGCGATGACGTCGGTGTCCTTGTCGCCATCCCAATCACAGCCGAAGAGCGTGACGAGCGCCCCGAAATTGATCTCGTCGGCCTCCTGCTTGAAATAGCGCGGCTTTTCAAACACGGGCGTCTTGTCCGAGCCGAGCTTGCCGGCGTTTTCGATGAAAGCCACGCGGCCATCTTCGTCGCCGCAGATGAGGTCGAAGTCGCCATCCTTGTCCCAATCGAAGGCCACGGGATCGATCATCTCAAGGTCCATGCGCAGATGCTTGCCCTCGGGATCGAGCACGCGGCGGCCCTTCGCATACTTGGGCTCGGTGCGGGTGCCGATGTTTTCAAAGTAGGTGAACTTGTCCAGAAACTCGCCGCAGAGCAGATCGAGATCGCCGTCCTTGTCGAAATCCTCGAAGTTCGGCGATGGGCAGCCAAACGTATCCACCGGCTGCACTCGGAACTCCTTTTCATACTTCGGCTCCGCGTCCGTGCCGGTGTTACGGAAGATGAAGACGAAGCCGTGCAGCGGGCCGTTTTGCCATTCGCCCTTTTCATTCCAGGCATCGTCCCAGCCATAGTAGCTCCAGTCCTCGATGCCGACGACGAGATCGGTTTTGCCATCGCCATCGTAGTCGGTGTAGCGCCACTGATTGTGCCGCACCTTCGGGCCTTTCGGCTGTGTGCCCTTCGGCTTGTACCATTTCGCGGCGATGGGCAGTTTCACTTTCTCATCGAGGCCGGTTTTGAGAAAGTTCGGATGCTCGGTGCCGGGCGTCAGCACACGGAGCTGGCCGTTCACATAGCTGGGCAGCACATAGTGCGCAGTCTTGCTCACGAACTTGCCCGGTTTGAAGACGGGCATCTTGTCCTTCGCCGTGTCGCCCGTGGTGTTCTCGAAGAGATAGACGCCATTGTGCGGTTTGTCCGGGCAGGAGATCATCAAATCATAGTCGCCATCACCATCCGCATCGCACGGCACCGGCCAGGCCCACAAACCGACTTCGAGATCAACGACGAGGCCAGGATGGTTGTACTTGATCGGGTGCAGGCCTTCGGCGGCAAAGGCACAGCCGCAGAGAGATGCGAGAATGAGGAGAGAAGAGCGCATGGATTGGAAGGGTGATGCTAACGTGGCTTCGTGCAGATGTTGAGCAGAAAGCCGTCATGGAATCTTGCCGGTGATATGACGATGCTTGACCTGAGAACGAGAGGCAGAGATAAACGCGGAATGAAGCATCGAGAGAAGGCGGCGTTGTATCGGGAGTTGGCAAAACTCATCGAGGCGTCGCTGCATCTGGATCGCTCGCTCGAGCTGCTGCTTTCTCAAAGCGCGGGCGGTGAGCGGCGGAGCTTCCTCGAAGGCCTGAAGCAAGGTCTGGTGTCGGGCATGAGCCTGGCGGAATCGGTAAAGGCACACAATTCAGACCTCGTGACCGGGCTCGAGCTGGCGCTGATCGAAGCCGGTGAACGCAGTGGAAAGCTGGGCGCGTCCTTCAATCACCTCGCGCGCTACTTTGCCGCCATGGAGAGCGCCGAGCGGCAGGCGGGCCGTGCGATGATCTACCCGCTGATCCTGGCCCACCTCGCCATTTTGCTGCCGGAACTGCCTGTGCTGATCGTGGAAAAAGAGGGCGATCATCCTTTGCAGCGGATGATGATCGGACTCGTGGTTCTGTGGGCACTGCTCATTGGGCTGCGACTCGTCTGGTGCCGACTGGCGGTGATGGCGATCACCTCGCCGAGCATCGACGGCCTCCTCAATCGAGTGCCATTCATCGGCAAGGCGCGGAGGCATTGGGCGATGGCGCGGTTTTGCCAGGTCTCGCACGCGTGCTTGCTCGCAGCGCTGAACATGTCTGAGACCGTGCGGCTTGCTGGACGTGCCTCACAGAGCGGACGGCTGAGTCGTGGTGCCGAAGCAGCGGCGGAACATATCGAGGCAGGCGGGCAACTCGGGGAATCGCTGGCGGAGAGCGGAGTGTTTGAAAGGGACTTCGTGCATGGCATCGCAACGGCGGAGGAAGTGGGTAAGATCGACGAAGAGATGGCGCGCTGGTCCACGGCGGAGACGCTGGAGGCTCATCAGGCCATCGAAAGCGCCGCGCAGTGGCTGCCAAAGATGGGCTACGCCGTGGTCGTGGTTTTCGTAGTTTACCGCATCGTCACGATGATGCAGGGCATCTACGCGCCGATTTTGCAGATGGTGGAATGACGCACGGGGCTTGCAGACACGCGCCGGACCTGCTTTAAACGCTAAGCCGCAGGGAAAAATGCTTTACGCGGCCTTCGGGATGAGCCAAGTGTTCGCTCGAACATAAATCACACCTCACACGACCATGGCCAAAGCACCCAAAGAATCCTCCTCCGAGCCCGCAACGAACAAGATCGCCGAGGCCCGCGCTCGCAATCTCGACCTCGCCATCCAGCAGATCCAGAAAGACTACGGCGAGGGCTCCATCCTCCGCATGGTCGGCGATCACAAGGTCGATGTGGCCGTCATCCCGACCGGCAATCTGCTGATCGACCAGGCGCTCGGCGTCGGCGGCTTTGCCCGTGGGCGTGTTGTCGAGATCTACGGGCCGGAGTCTTCCGGTAAAACCACCCTCACTTTGACCGTCATCGCCCAGGCTCAGAAGGCGGGCGGTTTGGCTGCTTTTATCGACGTGGAGCACGCGCTCGACTCCAACTACGCCCGCAAACTCGGCGTGAAGATGGACGAGATGCTCGTCTCCCAGCCCGGCTCTGGTGAGGAGGCGCTGCGCATCTGTGAGACCCTCGTTCGCTCGAATGCCCTCGACGTCATCGTCATCGACTCCGTGGCCGCTCTCGTCACCCGCCAGGAACTCGAAGGCGAGATCGGCGACAGCACCGTCGGTGCCCAGGCCCGTCTCATGAGCGCCGCATTGAGAAAGCTCACCGCCATCATCAGCAAGGCCCGCACCTGCGTCATCTTCACCAACCAGATCCGCGAGAAGATCGGCGTCATGTTTGGCAACCCCGAGACGACTCCTGGCGGCAAGGCTCTCAAGTTCTACGCCTCTGTCCGCGTCGATATCCGCCGCATCGGTGCCATCAAGAGCAGCGACGGCACCGTCACCGGCAACCGCACGAAAGTGAAGGTCGTGAAGAACAAACTCGCACCGCCCTACACCGAGGCCGAGTTCGACATCATGTACAACGAAGGCATCTCCAATGTCGGCTCCATGCTCGATCTGGCGATGGAGTTCGAGATTCTCCAGAAGCGCGGCTCCTGGATCAGCTACAAAGGAAGCCAGCTCGCCCAAGGTCGCGATGCTGCCAAGGAAGCTCTCAAGGCTGACGCAGCGCTCTATGCTGAGATTGAGAAGGCGGTGAAGGACAAGCTGGCCGAAAAAGGTGGAGTGGTTCCCAGCGGTGGTGCCGAGGAATGATCGAACCACCCTCTTGTTATTAGCATCCTTTTTGTTTTTCCCGGTGGGTTCGCCCACCGGGTTTTTATTGGGTCAGAATGCCCTCACACTGATCTCCAGGTAGGCAAAGTCCGTGTCGTCTGAGCGCACCGCGCTCTTCGTGAAATCACCCGGAATGAAGTGCGCGTAGCCCAATGTCGCCTCGATTTTCGGTGTCATCTGCCAGCGGGCGCGCATGTCGAACTCATGGCCCACGAAGCTGCGGCTTTTGCCAGCGCTATCCCGCGCATCGGCGGTGTTGAGGCGGTCCGTATCGCTCGCCAGCCAGTACCAACTGTAACCCAGGTCCATGCGCACCGTCTTCGATGGCGTGAGCTCCAGACGTAGCTTCGGCGCGATGATGTTCTCAAACTGGATGTAGTCATTCGCCGACCATGGCCGGGCGAAACCGAAGAAGCGCTCGAAGCGATTGTCCTCACCATCATTCGGATCACGATCCCCGCTCGCGTAGCCGTAAAAGGCACTGAGACGCGGCTTCCAGGCGGAATCGAAGCTGTAGCCGATCTCGATGTTGCCCGCATACGCCTCCATGTCGCACGAGCCGCTGCGGCCTGTCTGATAAATAAGGTCAAAGTCGAAGTCGAAGTGCGTCCCAGGAATCACGCCATAGCCGCGCAACCCCGGTGAATGCACAAGCCGCTCCGCCACCGTCCCATGGGCCGACTGATTCAGCGCCAGATAAAACGGCTCCAGGGTGATCACGTCCGACCACCCGCGCCAGTGGCCAATCACCCCGTACATCCATTGCTGCTCCACCGGCCTGTCCCACTCATACTTCGACCGGTTCAGCGCCTGCACAGCCAGCAGATCCACCTGCCAGTCATTGCTCTCCTGCCCCAGACTGCCGTGGAAGCCCTGGAAAGTATTCGCCGTGTTCCGCCACTGGTTGTTCCCGATCAGACGACGGTCGAGAAACTCAAAATTATGAATCCCGTAGCGCAGGCTCAGCGGGCGGGCATTTCCCAGCGCATCACGCCCCAGCGCCTCGTCAAAGTACAGCTCCCCGTAAAGCCGGATGAACTCAAACTCGTTCACATCCCGCGTGTCCCGCTCATACTCGCTGTGGTAGCGACGTGAGTCTTGCATCTCCACGGCGAATCGGAAGGGATCGAGCACATCATGCACCGCCAGATAAGCCCGGGTGCGATGCAGCAGCGGCTGATCCAACCCGGCGCGATCCCGCCGGATGTCATCGTCGCGATACTCATAGCGGAAGCGATAATCGAGACCGATGTCGAGCCACTCCGCGTCCTTCAGCCAGTCGATTCCAGTGTCCTGGGCATGGCGGGCATACTTCGGCAGATCAGGATCACGCGTCGTGCTGTAGCTCTTCGGTGCACGGTATAATGTCTCTGCTGAAAAAGCAGTGACCACGAGGAAGAGCGGCAGAAGTCTAAGAAACACGAAGGCGGCGGAAACGAACCCCGTCCATGCCATGCTACATTTCATCGGCAAGAAATTCGTGCTCGCGGACGATTCAGCGCCCTGCCATTCTGCGCCCCCCGACATGAAACCCATCGCCGTCACCTCACTCGCCCTTTTGTTTGCCCTCACCGCGTCCGCTGCGACTGACTGGAGCCGCTTCCGTGGGCCGAATGGTACCGGTTTGGCGGAGACCACCGAACTGCCAGCCACAGTGGATGACAGCACAACCGCGTGGAAAGTCCCGATGGGCAAGGGTTGGTCCTCTCCAGCGCTCTGGGGAAACATGGTCGTCGTCACTGCCGAGACAGACGCCAGCAAGCGCGCGGTGATCGCGCTTTCCGCTGCGGATGGCAAGGAGCTGTGGCGTCATGAGGAGGCCTTCGTCCCTCACAACATTCACAAGACCTACAACACCTTTGCCAGCAGCTCCGCCTTCATCGACGCCGAGCGAATTTACATCAACTGGAGCACCGGCACGACCATCCAGGCCATTGCGCTGGATCACACGGGCAAGCTGGTTTGGAAAAACGAGCACGTGGCCGACTACATCCACGAGCACGGCACCGGCATCTCCCCGGTCGTTTCCGATGGCATCATGATCGTGCGCAGCGAGTTCGACTGGCAGCGCGACGGCAAGATCTACACCGAAATTCCCGAGCAGCAGAAGTGGAAGACCTGCTTCGTCGGTCTCGATGCCAAAACTGGCAAACAAGTCTGGAAAACCGAGCTACCGAACTGCCTGAACACCTTCTCCACGCCCGTGGTGCATGAGCTGAAGAACGGCAAAAGAGAGTTCATCTGCGCGAACACCGGCAGCGGCGTCATGGGCATCGACGTGACCACCGGCAAGATCAACTGGCAGCACAACCCCGGCTACAAGCAGCGCAGCCTCGGCTCCGGCGTGTTGAGCGATGAATTCTACTTCTGCACCTTCGGCACCGGCGGCGGCGTGAAGGAAATCGCCGCGCTGGACCTGAAGAGCGGCAAGCCCGTCTCCGTGCCCTTTGATATCCCGAAAGGCCTGCCTTACGTTCCATCGCCGCTCGTGATCAGCGAGCACATGTACCTCCTCGGCGATGGAGGCATCCTCCGCTGCGTGGAGTTCAAAACGGGCAAAGTAATCTACGAAGAGCGCGTCGAAGGCACCGCTGGCAGCGCCAAGTTCTTCAGCAGCCCCGTCGCTGCCGATGGCAAGATCTTCTGCGCCAGCCAGCAGGGTGATCTCATCGTCATCAAAGCCGGACCGAAGTTCGAAAAACTCGCCGCCAGCAAGCTCGACGGCCCCGTGAACTCCGTCCCCGCCATTGGCGACAAACACATCTTCGTCCGCACCGCGAACTCGCTCTACAGCATCGGTGCCAAAGGCCAGCCGGTGCCGTAATTCACCCGCGCTTCCAGACCGCCCAGCATTCGGGTGGGCTGGCGCTGCGATTGATGGGGCGGAGGAGCTGGGCTTCGAAGGTTTTCGGAGAAAGTGCGGCGGCCCATTCGCCGATGGCGCGCTGCTCCTCGTTGCCGCCATCGTGGCCGGGATAGACGGCGATGGTCAGGAGTCCGCCGGGCTTCAGCAGATCCAGCGCAGTGGTGATGGCGCTGAGCGTGGTCTCGGTAAGGGTGATGATGCTTTTATCCGAACCGGGGAGGTAGCCGAGGTTAAACATGATGGCGTTCAGCCTCCCATGCCATTCGGTGGGCACTTGCTCGCGCATGGTTTCATGGCCGGAATGGATCACGGTGGCATTGGCGACACCGGCTTCGGTCAAACGGCGCCGCGTTTCTAAGACAGCGGCTTCCTGGACATCGAAGGCCCAGACGCGTCCGGTTTCGCCGACGAGCCGCGCGAGAAAAAGCGTGTCGTGGCCATTGCCAGCCGTGGCATCGATCACGGCATCGCCGGGGCGCACGCGGTCTTCCATCAGCAGATGCGCCCAGCGCACAGCGGAGGGCAGGCCGCCGCAGGAGCTGGCGAGTCGAGGTGGCTGAGAGGTGTCTGTCATTGGGCCTGTCGTATCCGGTTTAAGCGATGGCTGCAACCCGGACCAGAAATCTTGCCAGACGCGGCATCCGCGCTTCTTTGGAAACCATGACGATCACTCTCAATGGCACGAAGCGCGAATTCCCCGGCACAATGACCCTGCCCGACCTGTTGGCAGCCGTGGACTTGGCGGGCAAGCCGGTTGTCGTGGAGCACAATCAGACGGCGCTGCTGCCGCGCGAGATCGCAACGACGATGGTGAATGAAGGTGACGCGATCGAGATCGTACAAATCACAGCCGGAGGCTGATGCCATGGTGAAAAATGTGATCATCCTCCTGCTCGCGGCAGCGCTGACGGCGGTGCTGTGGGTGGAAAACCGTCCAGTGCCGCCACCGCCTGCCGCACCGGCATCGCATCCGGTGAAGGCTTTGCTGGAGCAGGCTGCCACGAATCCCGAACTCGCCGGTGCGGCCATCGGTTTCTGCCTGCTCGACCCGACTGGGCGGGTGATCGTGGATCATCAGGCGCACACAGCCTTCATCCCGGCTTCGAGTTTGAAGACCGTGACCACGGCGACGGCACTGGAGAAATGGGGGCCGGATTTCCGGCTGGAGACGCACGTCATGGCCTCCGCGCCGATGCAGGAAGGCGTGATCGCAGGAGATGTGGTGATCGTCGGAGGGGCTGACCCGATGCTTTCCCTGACGGATGTGGAGGGCTGGGCCGCCACGCTGAAGGAGCGCGGGCTGAAACGCATCACAGGCCGCATCCTCGGCGACGGGCGGATCTTCAAAGGCAGCATCTACGACGACTTCTGGAACTGGGGAGACATCGGCAATGGCTTCGGCAGCGCCGTCAGCGGGCTGAATCTGGAACACAACCGCTACGCCGCCGTCTTTCGCGCAGCGGCGCAGGTCGGAGCCCCGGCGGAGTTCCTGGGCGCGCGACCACCGGTGCCGGGCATCATTTGGAAAAATGAGACGATCACCGGCCCGACGGGCTCGGGAGACGGCGTGATGATCCATGGCGGGGAAGCGACGGGCGTAGTGCATTTCCGCGGCACGGTGCCGCTCGGGCAGCCGGAGTTTCAGGTGCTCGGCGCGGTGCCAAATCCCGAGCTTTTTGCCGCCACCGCCCTTCGCGAGCTGCTGCGTAGTGAGGGAATCGAGGTCATGGGGGAGGCGGTTCCCGTGGGCGACGCCAAGGCAGGCGAGATGGAGCTGATCAAGCATGTATCGCCAAGTCTGAAGGAGATCGTGACCAGCATCCACGCCACCTCGGACAACCACGAGACCGAGTGCCTCTTCCGCTTGCTCGGACTGCGCGAAAACAAGCCCGCCGATGTCGTGATCCGCGAGCATTGGAAGGCGCGCGGGCTCGACTTCACGGGCTTGCGCATGGAGGACGGCTGCGGGCTGGCACGGGCGGATTTCATCACGCCGCATGATTTGGCGAAGCTGCAATTCCTGGCCGGTTCGGGGACGCAAGGCGTCGTTTACAAGGAATCCCTGCTGAGCAAAGACAGCCTGCGCTGGAAGGGCGGCGCGATGTCCAGCGTGCGCTCCACGACGGGTTTCCTCACGACCAAAAAGGGCGAGCAATTCTGCTTCGCCTACCTCGTGAACCATTACGCGGACAGCGCGCCCGTGAATGCCTTACGGGAAGCTTTGCTCGCGGCGATTTTAGCGTTGCATTGAGCGGCGAAATTTGGTGCAGTGTCTGACGCCTGCCCCCCATGACTTCTCGATTCGCACCTTCGCGCCCTGTGGGGCTATGTATTGGCATTGTGATCACAGCCGCTCTGGCGTGGTGGCTGGCAGGACCCGACATGGAGGAAAGTTCTTCTTCGAGTCCGGCGAAACCAACCTCGGCGGTGGCCAAAGTCGAACCTGTGGCAGCATTGGCCACCCTCCGCCGTACGCCGGGGGCTCCGCGCTGGGAGGAACTGGAAAAGCTGCCTCCGGTGGCGGTGACACTGAGCCCGTTTCAGGAGCGGCTACTGAAGGACGCCGTCATGATGGAGCGGCGGGAGATCGAGTCGCGGGCAGGTGAACCCGCACGCGAAACGCGGCTGTGGCGCACGAGCTTTAAATACCCGCTGGTGCGCGAGGAAGTCTGGCTTCGTGCCGATGATCAGGGGCGGCGCTTGCCGGTGCGGCGGGAGTTTTCCGTGGCGGATCACGCGATGGTGAAGTTCCCGGCAGAGGCGACGAAGCCGCAGATCGAGGCCTGGACAAAGCGGCATGGATTTCATGTGCGGCAGGCTTTGAAAACAGCCCCGGTCTATCTCATCGCGTCCGAGAATGGCACGCTGAGTACGGCGGACGCGATCATGGGTGCCTACCGGCAGGCTTTCCCGCAGGCGGCGACGCAGAAAGGCACGGCGGAGCGGGATTACCTCGTTTTCCCGACCCTCTTCCCCACGGACACGAGCTTTGCCCAGCTCTGGGGTTTGCACAACACGGGTCAAACCGGCGGTATCGCCGATGCGGACATCGACGCGCCGGAGGCCTGGGACATCACGACTGGCTCGCGTGAGGTGCTGGTGGGCGTGATCGACACGGGCGTGGATCGCTCGCACCCGGATCTGCTGGCGAACATGTGGACGAATCCGCACGAGATCCCTGGGAACAGCATCGACGACGACGGCAATGGCTTCGTCGATGACACGAACGGGTGGGACTTTTTCGCCAATGACAACAACCCCACCGATGAAGAAGGCCACGGCACGCACTGTGCGGGGACGATCGGCGGCGTGGGCAACAACGTGACCGGGGTGACAGGCGTGTGCTGGCAGGTCTCCATCGTCGGGCTGCGCTTCCTCGGGCCGAGCGGCGGCAGCACATCCGACGCTATCGAGGCGGTGAATTACTCCCGCGATCTCGGCGTGGATCTGACCTCGAACTCGTGGGGCGGCGGCGGTTTCAGCGGCCTGCTTCAAACAGCCATCGCCAGTGCCGGTGCGGCGGAGCAGCTCTTTATCGCTGCGGCGGGGAATGATGGCTCGAACACGGATCTCTCACCACAGTATCCAGCGGGCTACGCCCTGAACACGATCGTGTCCGTGGCATCGAGCACGAGTTCGGATACGCGGTCGAGCTTCTCGAACTATGGCGCGACGACGGTGGATCTTGCCGCGCCGGGTTCGTCGATTTACAGCACGGTGCCTGGCTCCTCGTATGCGACTTACAGCGGCACATCGATGGCCACGCCGCATGTCTCGGGCGCGGTGGCTTTGCTGAAAAGCATCGCCCCGCTGATGACGGCGGAGGAGATCAAAACGCGGCTACTGGACACGGTTGATCCCGTGACCGCCTTCGCCACAAACACGGTCTCAGGTGGGCGGCTAAATGTGGCGCGCCTCATCGAAGAATCTGCCGGACCGAGGCCGGTGATCACGGTGACGACCATCACGGAAGAGGGCGGCAATGGCGATGGCATCAGCAATCCGGGCGAGTCGCTGGCGTTGCGCTTCACGGTGCTAAATCGTGGCAGCGAGCCCGCGCAGAATGTGGTCGCCACCCTGAGCACTCTGGCCAGCCCATCCAGCTTTACGATCACGCAGAGCCAGGTGAATGTTGGGACGCTGACGACGGGCCAGTCGGTGCAGTCGGCCACGCCATTTCGCATCAGTTCGCAGTCGAATCTGGCCACACCGCTGGCGGAGGAATTCCTCATCACGCTGCGGCATGGCTCGCCGGAGCAGACGAGCGAGCACCGTGTGAGCGTGTACCTGCACACCTCTGCGCGGCTGGAGGGAAAAGTCGCCGATGCTGGGGATGGAGAGCCCATCGCAGGAGCGACGGTGCAGGTTTCTGGTTCGAGCAGCTTCACCGCCACGAGTGGCACTGATGGCCGCTATGCCGTGATCGTGACTGATGGCGTGTATGAGGTGCGAGCTTCGGCAAGTGGCTACGTCACCTCCGCACCTGCACAGCTCAGCACGCCGCCTGGACGCAGCGGGTTGGACTTCTCCCTCGGCGTGCCGCAGCTCGGACTCACGCCGGTGGAGCTGACAGAGACGGTGTACTCGGGCCGCACGGTGACAAGAACGGTGGAGATGCGGAATCGTGGCACAGCGCCGTTGGAATGGTCACTGGAGCTGGTGAATGGACAGCTCATGGGTTCGGCCTGGCAGCCGATGACCCGACTGCCAGCCGTGGAAGTGCCGGCGCATCAGGCATCTCCCGACACGGGCATGGCAGCGGATTTTAAAAGCCAGGATCTCGTGACTCTGCCCGCCGTGGAAACACCGATGGGCGCGCTCACGGGTGTGACGGTAGGAGCGGTGAGCACGTCGTGGGATCGCTCCACGCTGCTGGGAGATTTGCAGACGCGCGGTGCGGAGATCGTGACGCTCACGCTGCCCTTGTCAGAGGCTGCGCTGGCTGAGGTGGATGCGGTGATCGTGGATGATTCCATCGCGAATTTCAGCGCTGCGGATGTCACCGCACTGAGGGATCGCGTGACCGCCGGAGCAGGCCTGCTTTGTGAGGCGGACAACTCCGGCTCGATGACACGGCTGAACCAAGTGCTCGCCAGCACGGGCATCACGGCAGCCTACGATGGTGGCTTCGGCGACATCACCTTCACCGACATCCGCGTGCATCCGATGACACTCGGTGTCACGTCCCTGCGCGAGGTGGCGGTGGGTGCCTCCGCCACGACGAGCGGCGCTGCGCTGGTGCTTGTCGGTGCGGCGGTCGGTCGAGCCCATGCAGCGGTGTCCAGCCTGGGATCGGGCGTGGTAGTCTTTGTCGGCAATGAAATTTCCGATGACGCGAACTACACCGATGGTGATGCGCGTCGTTTCGCCAATCAGATCATTGACGGACTGGTGGCACGGCCGGCCTGGCTGACGGTGAATGCCTCGTCAGGCGTGCTGCAGCCGGGCGGAGTCTTCCAGCTTTCATTCGTCATGAACGCAGGTGACCTGCCTGCCACGCAGTATCAGGCGACGGCGCTTTTCACCACGAACATCCCGGGAGAGGCCGAGACAAGTCTGCCGGTGATCATGAACTTGGTCGATGCGCCGTTGCTCACGCTTGATCAGTCGCGCGTGGACTTTGGCTCCATCGTTCAGGGCGTGGCAGCACAGCGCTCGGTGAACCTGCTCAATCTCGGGCGTGGTGCTTTGCAGGTGAGTTCGGTGACGCTGGAGGGCGCTGATGCTGCATCCTTTGTGCTGGCACCCTTCTCAGCGTTCAGCCTCGCCAATGGCGGACAACGCAGCCTGCCGATCACCTTCGCCCTGAATGCTCCTTTGCGTGAGTCGAGCGCCGAACTGGTGATCACGAGCGATGATCCGGTGCAGCCGACACTGCGGATTCCCGTCACCGGCACACGGCAGTTGCCACCGAACATCGCCACCTTTCCCACGAACCTGATCTTGGAACTGAAACAAGGAGAGACGGGCACGGGAGACGTCACTTTGGAGAACAAGGGCGCGGGGCCTCTGGCATGGGAGGCCGCTCTCGATTTGCCGCCGGGTTTGCCTGGCACTCGCCCCACCTGGGTGAGTTTGCTGGCAGTCTCAGGCATCTACAATCCCAACAATCGCGGGACGGTGCGGCTGAACTTTGACACCGGCGTTCTGCCGCCTGCGGAATATAAAACCACGCTCTACATTGCATCCAACGATGTGGACACGCCCCTGGTCCAGATCCTCGTCACCCTGCGAGTCATCGCTGCACAGAGGCCCGTGTATGCGCCGAATGTGTCTGTGCCAGACACCATCCTGGGTGACAAACGCCGTGTGCAGGTGCCGGTGCAAAACCTCGGCGCGAAGTTCTTCCAGTTCAGCGCGCCAGTATCGCTGAATACTTCCTTCCGCTGCGTGAGCCCGATGCCGTTTGTTGTGAATGGAGGACAGACCAAGATGCTTGAGTTTGAGTTTCAGCCGCGAAAGACGGGCAGTGTGGCGGGCAGCATCATCTTCACCTCGAATCTACCGACGAAGTATGTCTTCTTCACTCTCAGCGGCAAAGGCATCCTGGCGGGCCAGATCGTTGCTTCCCCGTCCAGCCTTTCTCTCACGCTGGCTCCCGGTGCCATTCACTTCCGCAGTTTGACTTTAAAAAACCCGGGACACCTCCCGGTCAACTGGAGCGCCAAAATCGAAGGGGGTGTCTCTCTGAGGTTCTTTGGCCCGCGTGCGGGAACACTGGCTCCGGGGGCCATCACCACGGTCACGCTTTCCATGGACACCGTCCAGTTCCCGCCGGGCACCGTGCGCTACAAGCTCATCCTGACCAATGACGGCACACGCCCTCTGATCGAGATCCCCGTGACCTGCACGGTGACGCGACTGGCCGTACTCAGAGTCCAGCCAGCACCGCTGAACTTTGGCAAAGTGTGGGCTGGGAAAACAGCGAGCCAGCCGCTGGCGCTCGTCAATGATGGCAACAACAACTACAAGCTGAGCGCGATCACTCTCAGCAGCCCACGTTTGAGCATCTCTCAGCCACTGAGCGTGCCAAACGTGTATGGCCCTGGCGCAGCCACCCTGTTTCTCGCGGTCAGGTCTGACACTCCAGGAGACTATGAAGATGAAGTCACCTTTGAAACCGATGTGACCAAGCAGCGCAAAGTCACTGCCATCGTCAAGTATCAGGTCGTAGCGCCGCCGGCCATCGCCATCACTCCATCAAGCCTGGATGAAACCATCAATCCCGGTGAAGTGGTGACGCGCACGCTCGATGTCGCCAATGCAGGGGGCGACACGCTGACCTGGACGACCACTGTGAGAGATGTGCTCGGACCAGCGGTGACACTGGCCTCCGCGCAGACGAATCTCACCGCCAACTCCAGCCTCCTCTCGGCGGCCTTTGCCGCGCCTCATCCACTGACGGAGGGCACCTCCGGCACCAGCATCATCGATGGCGGGGCGAACATGTATGACACGGGCAACATCCTCTCCACCGATCTGAATTCGGGCACGCCCTTGCCTTACTCCGATGGGGTGGTGAATTCGCATCCCTCGACTGGGTCAGCGGGCAGATACTTCACGCAGAAAAACGGCGCGCTGTGGACTCTCGCCGCCGATCTGGAAGGCGCGACACGCTTCACCATCTCCGGCGGACTCGGTGCTGATGGTTCGGGGACAGCTACGGGCGGCACCTTCACGCGCAAGGTCGGAGGCATCACCTATCGTGGCTTCTACAAGCGTGTCACCGGCACGGCCAGACCCTCGGTGAATCATCTCATCATCCTCGAAGACCGCCCCGGACTCGCGCAGCAATTCGAGACCAACACGGACAGCGACTTCCATGAAGTCACCGGTCTCTCCGGCAGCACGCGGATGTATTATCTTATGTTCGGGCTGAGCAATGGTGCCTCGTATGCCGAAGGCTCCTTCAGCCTCCTCATGGACACATTCCTGCGGCACGCCGTGCATCCCACGACCTTTGATTTCCTCACACCCGCCACCAGCAGCGGTAGCACGAGTGCAGAGGGCACGAGTCCCCATGTGCTCACCATGGATGCACGCAGTCTTCCCGGCGGCATCTACTCCGCCACCGTGCGCTTCAGCAGCAATGCCGTCGTGCGCAGCCTGCTCGATGTGCCGGTGATCATGCGTGTGCCATCCATCGCACGGCTGACTGCGCTGCCCACGCAGTTGGATTTCCCGGACACGTTTCTGGGTTCGCTAACCACCCTGAACTGCACGCTGAGCAATCCTGGCAACATCCCGCTCACCATCACCGCGATGAGCACGAGTGATCCCGCCTTCACCCTGACCAACGTGACTCTGCCGCGCACGATCCAGCCGGGAGGTACTCTGGCTCTGACGGCGCGCTTCTCACCTTCGGAGACACGCAGTCACTCTGCGGATCTGATTTTAACCAGCAATGTCAGCGGCGCGCAGCAAACCCTCGTGCCACTCACCGGTCGTGGACTGCTCGGGCCGAGGATCGCCGTTTCTCCCACTCAGATCATGCTCACCATCGATCCGGGGACACCGGTGAACCTGCCCCTCACTATCACGAACAACGGCGACTCCACGCTGCAATGGACCGCCACACTCTCGTCCACACTCGCCAGTCTCGTGGCGATGTCCACGAGCACGAGCACCGTGCCGGCAGGGTCGAACCGGCAGACCAGCTTCAATGTCACCACCACGACTTTGACAGCACCGGGCACTCTCACTGGCTGGGTGCGCTTCACCAGCAACGACACCACCCGCGTGAATCTCGACGTACCCGTCACCCTCATCATCCCTTCGCGTCCACGACTCATGGTGACGCCATCGTCAGTGAACTTTGGCAACACCTTTATCGGTGGCAGCAGCAGCTTGTCGGTGCAGGTGCGAAATGCAGGCAATGCCGCGCTAACCATCTCCAGCATCACGGGCACGAGTCTCGCGTTTGACTGGCCCACGACGACTCTGCCGGTCACGCTGGGCTCCAGCTCCACGCTGAATTTCTCCCTCCACTTCCAGCCTGATGCTGCCACCGCCTTCACCAGTCAGATCCGCTTCACCGCCAGCCAGTCCACACCGTCTGAAGTCGTTCTCACGGCTTCTGGCAATGGCGTGCAGCCGCCGACGATCTCCGTGCAGCCGGGGCAAATCAATGCCAGCGCGCAGAAGGGCCAGATCCTGACTCCGCAGCTCTCCGTGCAGAACGCCGGTGGCTCCACCCTGAGCTGGCAGGCCAGTGTGGTGAATCTCTCCACACCCACCGGCACGCTGCAAGATGTGCTCCAGCGGGTGAACACCAGCCACGCCAGCATCACCTCGCTGATCCCTGATCTCCATCTCTTCACCGAAGGCGTGACAGGCACGAGCATCGACGATGGCGGCAACGACATGTATGACAGCGGCAACTTCCTCAATACCAGCCTCGGCAGCACGCTCGCCTACTCGGACAATGCTGTCATCACGAGTGCAAAGCTCGGTGCTGGCGGCACTTACTTCACCCGCAAGCAGCCCGGACTCTTCGTCTTTGCGGCGGACATGGATGGCGTCTCCACTTTCAACATCAGCGGCAACCTCGGTGCCGATGGATACGGCTCCGCCTCGGGAACTTCACTCACGCGCAGCTCTGGCGGCAGGAACTACACCGGCTTCTTCAAAGGCGTCTCCGGCACCACCGATCCCTCCGTGAATCATCTCATCATCGTCGAGACGATGCCCGGCATCTCCCACACCTTCAACAGCAACTCCGACAACGACGATCACAGCATCACCGGCATGAGCGGAGCCACGCGCCTCTACTACCTGCTCTTTGCCCGCGCCGATGGAAGGGCGGTGGATACCGTGCTCGCAGGCACGATCATGGACGCCTTTTTGCAAAGCATCGCCCTGCCTCCCGGCGTGCCCTGGATCACCCTCAGCCCCGCCGTTGGCAACACCTCCGCAGGCGGCAGCTCGCCAGTGACGGTGAACCTAAACGCCACACCGCTGGTAGTCGGGCAGCACACCGCGACCGTTCGTTTCACCAGCAATGCGTCGGTCTCCAGCACGGTGGATGTGCCCGTGACTTTGGAAGTCACACCGCCCGCCCTCACCGTCTCGCCCACAGCCATCAGCACCACGCTGCTCACCGATGGGCACCCTGCCACGGCCA
>JBIKIA010000061.1:0-13899 GCA_044361885.1 Prosthecobacter sp.
TCACGGCACGGGAAGGAACGACACCGGCCTGGACCGCCGCCTCCACGGCTCCCTGGATCAGTTTGTCTAAAGGCAGCGGAGTCGGCAGTGACACACTCACCCTGACCTTTGCTGGCACCACCAATCCAGGCACCCTGAGTGGCTCGGTGACGGTGAGTTTTGATGGCATCACTCTCACCGTACCCGTCTCCGCCACCGTGAGGGACGATGTCTTTGCCCAACTGCTCACCGACTACCGCCAGCCTGGAAGAATGCTCGGCCTCATCCACAGCGTCGGTGGACTACCCTCCCTGCTGGTGGCTCTGGATGCAGAAACACTGGCTATGGTCAAGAGTCTCAGCCTGCCCTCAGGTCTCGCTGACGTGGACATCTCCACGGATGGTCGCCACCTTTATGCGCTCAGCTACAGTGCGCGAAACATCACCGAAGTGGATCTCACCGCTTTCGCCATCACCCGCACCCAGCCCCTTCCCTCCAATGTCTTCTTGAGCATCAGCAGCAAGCTGAAGGCTGGGCGCAGCAATCGGGTGTACTACACGGACACGCTGAACTCACCCGCACTGCATGTCTTTGACTTCGCCAACGCGGTGGACCTCTCCACGCTTCTCCTGACCGGTCTCTCTGGCATCGGTGACTTCACGGTCACACCCGATGGCAACACGATCTACGCCTGGTCGCAGATCGGCACCGGCACCACCGGCACCTCCTTCATGGCGCGCATCAACAGCACTGGAGATGTGCTCTCGCAGACTCAGTCGAGTGCCGCTGTTTTGAATCAAGGCCCGCTGAATGCGCCCATCTTCTACAGTGCCAATCGCGATCTCGTCTTCACCAAGGACACCAGCTTCAATCCCCTGCTCTCCGACTCGCGCCAGTATCCCTCACGTCACATCATCGCCGCGTCCGCTTATGGTCACGCTCTCGTCAGTGGTTCCAGCATTTTGGAAAGCTCGGGCGGTACCGTGAAGCACACCCTGCCGGTCTCCACAAACGTCGCCGCCTTCACAGGAACTCAGGATGCGCTCGTCTATTTCGATGCCGCCGCGCAGCAGCTCGTGCGCCTTCCCATGACGGGGATCATCGCGCTTCCGCCCGCCACCATCACTCCCTCCATCGTCGATGGTTCCCTGATCGCCTACGCACCTGCCCGTCTCGACTGGACCGGCAGCCCGCTCGCTGCCAGTTACGATGTCTTCGTCGGCACCGATGCCGCCGCCGTCGCCACTGCGACAAACAGCGCCGGGGGCATTTACCGTGGCAACACCACCGGCATCAGCTTCTTCCTCAACAGCTCCTCCTTCCTGCCCGGCCAGACCTACTACTGGCGCATCGACATCCGTAACTTCGACGGCACCACCACCCCAGGTCCCGTGTGGAGCTTCCGCCTGCCAGCAGTCACTGCCACACCGGATCACGTCTTCGTCCGCACAGCCGCCGAGGCCGACCCCGTCAACACCACGCTCACCCTCACCACCGCCAGCCCTTCCACCGCCTGGACCTTGAGTGAAAATGTCTCCTGGCTCAGCCTCAGCGCCACCTCCGGCACAGGCGGGCAGGGCGTTACCCTCTCCTTCAATCCTGCGGGACTCAGCGCCGGCAGCCACGTCACCCGGCTCAGTCTCACCGCCGGGGGCGACAGCGTCGAGATCCTCGTCAGCCTCCAGATCCTCGGCACCCTGAACATCGTCAAAATGATCGCCGATCCCGTGCTGCCGCGCATCTATGCCCTGCACCGAGATCCCGTCTCCAATGAAAGCTGGATGCTCTGGATCGACCCCGCCACCGCGCGCGTCCAGCATGTGAACTTCATCGGCCTCAGCGTCATCGACTTCACCGTCCACGCTCTCGACGACCGCCTCTACGCCCTCGGGGGCAACGGCACCACCGTCATCGCCATCGACCGCCAGACCACGCGGCAAAACACCCATTCCTGGAATCCCGCCTCCACTGCCGTCGCCATCCACAATGGCCCCGTGGGCCGCGTCGTGCTTCGCAGCACCTCCAACGTCCTGCAAATGCATCACAGCGTCACGGGCGGTCTCATCGGCAGTTCCGTCGCACTTCCGTCGAACTGCGTCACACGCACCCCTGGCAGCGGTGCTTTCATCCTCGCGGCCGTGAGGCAAAGCACAACTGTCACCGGCTTCGCACGGTACGCCCTTGGCAGCAGCGCCATCACCTACAGTGCCACTCAGTACTGGTCGGGCGCTTACAACCCCGCCTTCACGCTCTCCGGCGATGGTACCCGCGCCTTCTACCTTGGCCGAGCTTATGATGCTTCCACGCTCACCGAACTCGTGAATCTCAGCGCGAGCGTACTGGCCAGCTCCTGGACCGGCCACGTCGCATGGTCAGACACTCGTGGCTACGCCGTGCCCAGTGGCACCGCTTTGAGTGCCCTGCCCTTCACCACCACCCTCATGGCCGCCACCGCAGATCACTCGCGGCTCGTCTTGTACGACCCCACCACCCGCACCCTCACCTCCATCGACCCCGGGACCATCGTCGCCTCCCGGGCCGAACTCGACTTCGCTGAAGGCACCGACTCGCAGACCGTCACCGTCTCCAATCTCACCAGCGCCCCCGTCACCCTGACCGCCATCACAGACACCCCCGCCTTCACCGTTTCATCCGAGCCGCGCAGCATCCCCGCCGGAGGCTCCGCAGTCATCTCAGTCACGCATCAAACCGGCATCGTCGGCGCAGGGACGCTCCACCTCTCCACCGGCGAAAACAGCGCCGAACTTTCGATTCCGATTAGCCTCGCCACACCAGCGACCGAACCTCGGAATCCTTGAGCGTGCCGCTAAGGCACACCCTTCCCAGCCCGCTTTCCCTTCATCGGCCCAAGACCCTTGGCGGAAACTCCCTTCCGATTCGCTTGATGAATTCCGACATCTTCAGTTCGCGCATTCTCCTGAGCAGGGTCTCTTCATCAATCGGCTCGACTCCCAGGTCTCGCAGTGCCGTTTCCGCAAGACTCCGCACGGGGAAGAACTTCTCCCGCAGGAGACCGCAGCCGCCGTTCACCACGAAGTGATCATCCTTCAGCGCCATCCGAAACCAGGGGATCAGCTCCCGATCCTTCAGGCCGCGCAGGGTCTGCGCCGCGCTGATTCTGAGGGCGGGATAATAGGACCACGTCATGGCTTTGGCCGCCGGAACGCGGGAGTCCGCATCCCCTAGCGCCGCCGCGATGACGGTCAACATGCCGCGCTCTTCGTCGCTCTTCTCATCAGCCAGTGCGGCCCGCACCTCCGGCAGGAGACTGGCACCCAGACGGCGACAGTGCTGGAGGATCGCCTCCCGCTTCCGCTCCGTGGGCATCGTGCTCTGAGTCCAACTGTAATCCGCCTCAGGATTCGCCGGATCACATTCATGCCGCAGCTCCGCCAGGATCTGCTGCCATTCCGTCAAAGCAGGCGCAGGAGCCGTCCCCCGCCACCCGAGCGTGAGCCACACGACAGCCACGACGAAGATCGGGAGGAGGAGATGCTCGTGTTTCATCCGCGCTGAAACGGCCGGGCACGCCCTTTCTTGGACTCATGAGCCACGCCCAGCGCTGGCGGCTGGCGTCAAGGAGCGCACCCCTCTCGGAGCCCTCAATCCCGGAGTCGTCCCGCTTGTCAGGAGACTCCGGCACCTCGATTGCGGAGTCGTCCTGCTTGTCGGGAGACTCCGGTACCCCGATTGCGGAGTCCTCACGCTTGTCGGGAGACTCCGTCATGCCGATTGCGGAGTCCGCACGCTTGTCAGGAGACTCCGTCATGTCGATAGCGGAGTCCGCATGCTTGTCGGGAGTCTCCGGCACCCCGATTGCGGAGTCGTGCTGCTTGTCGGGAGTCTCCGGCATCTCGATTGCGGAGTCGTCCCGCTTGTCAGGAGTCTCCGGCACCTCGATTGCGGAGTCTTCCTGCTTGTCAGGAGACTGGTTTCCCTGGCAAACTGAGCCCATGAGCACTCCAGCCGCTCCTCCCATGATCCCCGCGCCACCGCCGCAGGTCATCCCCGCCGACACCGTCTATGCCGCGCTTGGCGATCCCACCCGCCGGAGACTCCTCCAGATCCTCGCCCACGGGAACGGCCACACCGCCACTGTGCTCGCCAGCAACGTCGGCAGGAAACTCGATGCCACCCTCAAGCACCTCGTCGCCCTGCGCGCCGCCGGCCTCGTCATCACCGCCGAGAACCCCGCCGACGGCCGCCGTCTCCTCTACCACCTCGCCCCCGGCATCCCCGTGACGAAGACGGAGATCGGCTGGGAGATGGACTTCGGGTATTGTTTGGTGAGGTGCTGAGGTCTTGCCGACAAGATAGCATTCAACTATTAGAACGAAGCCTTGAGCTAGGGGCAGTGAGCTGGGAACAACCAACATAGAAGCAACATGCGAGGACCAAAATTCACGAAACATATCATTCCACTCATTGAGGCCCTGCGCGAAATGGGAGGCTCGGCTTCTTCGGCAGAAGCCACGGATGCTGTGATTGAACGGGAGAAAATCTCAGAAGAAGAACTCGCCAAAATTAACAAGAATGGGCAATCGAATGTTCGGAACTCGATTGCGTGGGCGAGGATGTATTTGGTCTATTCAGGACACATTGATTCTTCGTCCAGAGGGGTTTGGCGTTTGACCGAAAAAGGGCTGAACGAAAACCTCGCGAAAATCAATCCAGTCCAACTCTTCAAGTCTGTCCAAGAGGGACAAAAGTCTAAAGCAGGAGTCCAACTGTCAGGTAACGAGCCGATGACTGCTGAGAGTGAGGATGCTGGTTTTGCCTCACAAGAAACAGGTCTCTTGCCAGTGCTTATGTCATTAAGTCCTGAAGGCTTCGAGCGTCTTTGTCAGAGGCTGCTACGAGAACATGGATTCCAGAATGTGCTTGTAACAGGGCGCTCAGGCGACGGTGGAATTGATGGTGAAGGTATCCTGGAGATCAATCCGCTCATGAGTTTTAAAGTCATGTTTCAGTGTAAGCGCTACAAAAGCTCAGTCGGATCTGGCATGATCAGAGATTTTCGGGGAGCCTTGATTGGTCGTGCCGACAAAGGCATCTTTTTAACCACTGGCACTTTCACCATGGATGCCAAAAAGGAGTCTGTGAGAGACGGCGCAAATCCAATTGAGCTGGTTGACGGCGAAAAGCTGGTTCGAATGTTTGAAAAGCTCGAATTAGGCTTGGTTCCAAGAACGGTTTATGAGATCGACCATGCATTCTTCAAAGAGTACCGATAGGAAGAGTTGTTTGGTGGCTGAGATGTTCCGCCACGACACAACCATCTGCATTTTTTGTCAGATCACCGCGCCAGCCGCTGAATCTCCGTCTCGCTGAGCACGCGGTTGAAGAGGAGGAACTCATCCATGACACCGCTGAAGTGGCGGATGGCGACGGCGTCGCCGCGCTTGCCGTCGTTCCAGTTGCCGAGTTCGGCCAGGGTCAGGCGCACGGGGAACATGACCTGCCGGGGCACTCGGGCGACGAGTTCGCCATTCAGGTAATGCCTGACCTCTTTCGCTACAGGGTCGATGCAGGTGGCCAGATGCAGCCATTGGCCGAATCGCTCGGGGGTGAAGATGGCGGGGGTGTCGTGATCTTTGGAAGGGATGCCGTCGCGACCGGCGAGGCCGAGCCGTAAATTGCCCTCACGCGTGATCTGCCAGTGAACGGCACCGTCTTTGTAGCCCTCGACCATGAAGAGGGAATTGTAGGCGCGGTCGAGCCCGTGGATGCGCACCCAGGCGCTGAGGGTGAGCGCGGAGTGATCTCCGGGGATGCTGAGCCGCACGCGGTCACTCACGTTGCGGAACTCCAGCGCGCGTTTGCCCGGCCATCGGCCCTCCGTCCACTGGCAGCCGACGATGCTCCCCGCCGGCACTTGGGCTGCTTTCAAAGCATGATTGCTCAGCATGCGCGTGTGGCTCGGGTCCTGGAAATCCAGCCGCGCCAGCAAACCCTCGTCGGCATTCCACTGCGCACCGTTTTGCAGCCACTGCTCGAAGGCCACGCGCTGGGACTCCGCCGTGCGCTCGTCCACATTGCCGAGCGAGGCAAAGGCATCCTGATTCGCGGCGAGACGCTGAGTCGTGTTCGCCAGCAGCATGGCCTCGCCTTCCTTCAGTGGCTGCATGGCTTTGCCATCGGGATGCAGCTCGACCTCGCCTTTGAAGACATGCACCTGAGCTTCGGGCGAGTTCAGATCGAGCCCGAAGTCGGTGCCGAGGTCCACCACGGTGCCCTTCGGTGTTTGGATCTTAAACCCACGCGCCTGCGGCGGCACATGGGCGCTGAGTTTGCCAGAAGTGCAGCGCGCCTCGCTCACGGAGATCAGCTCGAAACACGCCGGACCTTCCAGCGTCACGCGCGCTCCCTGATAAAATTCGATCTGCGCCAGCCCGCTCTTTAGACGCAGCACTCCCGGCACCAGCGGGGTGCCTGTGGGTGGCGCGACACCTTCCCACTCAGCATTCACGCCACGCATGAGCACGGCGACGGCGCTCGTCGTGGCCTCGTCGTCGTTGGTGAATCTTGCCAGCCAGGTGCCTGCGAGAGTCACACACGCTGCGAGGGCTGCGGCCATCGTCGTGGGCAGCCAGATCGATTTGCGGGCTGTGGGCTTCACGATGTTCACTGCCGGGGCGAGGGAGCCGAGCCCTGCGGTCGCCTCGCGCAGCATGGCGTCGAGGTGCAATTGCTCCATGAGCCGATGCGCGAGCGCGGGATCACGCTGCGTCATCTCCAGCAGCGCGGCGGCTTCCGCCTCGGTGAGGCAGTCTTCGAGGTAGTGCTGGATCAGTACTTCGGGATCATAAGCGTCTTCACGCATAAGCCAGGCCTCCTTTCTTGATCTGACTTTGGATGCACTCGCGCAGCTTCTCGCGCACACGTGACAGGGCGCGGCAGACGGTGTCCGCCTTCATCTCCATCTGCCCGGCGATCTCCGGCGTGGCGACATCGTGGTAGTAGTAGAGCTGCACGAGCTCGCGGCTTTTCTCCGGCAGCTTTTGCAGGCACTCGCGCAGGATGCCGATCTCCGCCTCGTAGCGCGGTGGCGCGTCCTGCTCCTCGGCCAGTTGGCGGATGTGCTCCGCCAGCTTTTGCACGACCTCCGGCTTCTCCCGTGTGCGATCCCGCCACAGTCGCATGGCCACATGGCGCGTCATCGTGGCGAGCAGCGGTCGTAGGTCTCTCTCCAGATCCCAGCGGTCTTCTTTGCCGATGAACTCAAGGAAGACCTGCTGCGAGATGTCCTCCATCAGCCCCGGCCAAGGCGCATACTTCAAAGCCACGCCCTTCACGAAATCGTGATGGCTGAGGAAGATCTGGGCAGCTCGTGTCTCGTGGGAGGTCATGGCATGAATTTACCCACAACCGCCGGCAAAACCGGACAAAAAAGTGCGCTTCACCAGACCTCACTTCTTCCCGCCCTTGGAGAAGAGCCACTCATGCAGCGGCTCCTCCTCGAAGACCTTGCCGACGATGCCGTGGCCTCCGGTGGGATACTCGGTGTACTGGCATTCCTTGTCCCGCTTCAGCTCAGCCCAGAGTTCCTGTGAGCCAGTGACTGGCACCGTGGCGTCATCGGCGGCATGGAAGAGCCACAGCGGCACCTTTTTAAACGTGCCCGCCGTGTCCGGCCCTGTGCAACCTGCCACCGCTACGCCAGCGGCGAAGAGTCGCGGCTCGGAATTGATCAGATGGCAGGTGCCAAATCCGCCCATGGAGTAGCCGACGCAATAGACGCGCTCCTTGTCGATCGGCAGTGACTTGAGCAGCTCTTTGACGAGGTCGATGGACTCCTCTCCCGGCGCTGAATTCCACGCGCGTCCGGTGCCGCCAAAGGGCTGGTAGCCGAGCGGGGCGACGATGATGCAGGGGTGCTTTTTGTAGCGCTCCTCCTTCGTGAAGCTCTTCATCCAGCCGCCGACCTGCTTGCCATTTTCATCATTCTGACTCCGACCATGCAGGGCGAGGATGAGCGGGTAGGTCTTGGAGGCGTCGAGATCCTTTGAGGCATAAAAAGCAAAGGGCAGATTCCCCTGTTTCGACAGCGCCCAGTCACCCGTGGCGAGAGCGGCGAAGGGGCCTGACAGCGGCTTTCCTGCACCAGCGGCGGTAGGTGCAGCGGTGGTGGATTGCTGCTTGATCCATGCCTGATCGGCTGGTGATAGCCGTGATATTTCCAGCGGGAAAGTTTGCCCATCCGTGGCGCGCTTCAGCGTCACATGCGTGGCAGTGGCGGAGACGAGGTCCGCCTGCAGCTTCCGACCATCCGCTGAAGTCCACTCGCGAGCGAGGCAGGAGGTGGCGAACGAGAGACTCAGGAGGCAAAGCAATGTTTTCATATCGCCGATCAGCTTAGCGCCCGTGCCTGTCTGGCTGCGAGAATAAAACGCGAGGCACGACTCTTCACTCGCCCTTATCCAGATACTCCAGCGCCTTCGAAAAACTGGCCTGCTGGAGGAAGTGAGCCAGACGGTTCGGAAGAATGGGCTTCAGCCGATGATGCTCCGTGGTGATCAGCTCGGAGATCTGCTGGAGTGCGGCGAGGTGACCAGGCGCATCCACATCCCGGAAATCATGATCCGAGATGAGATAGAGCCTGCGCTGGAGCAGTGCGTGAAGGGTGCCGAATTCGGAATTCATCGGAGGTCATTACGCCGCCCGGGCGATTTCGGCAATCACACGATCCATCTCCGCCTCCGTGTTATAAAAATGCGGGCTGAAACGCAGGTAGGCCTTGCCAGCGCGGTCATAACGGAGGCTGGGGCTGATGCGCAGGGCGGTGAGGTGCTCGAAGACTTTGTCCACGGGCGGGCCGCTGCCTTCCACGCGATACGCGGTCGTGATGCCCGAGGCATTTGGCCCATCGACCGGGCCGATGAGGCGGAAGCCCAGCGGCTCCAGCCCGGCCACGAGCCGGGCTTTCAGGCGCAAAAGCTGCGCACTGACCTGCGGGATGCCTTTCTCCAGCAGCAGCTCGAGGCCGACCTTCATGCCGAGGATGCCCGCGACGTTCAGCACGCCGGGCTCATACCTGCGGCCGCCTTTCTCAAAAGCGATCTCCGGCTGAGCGATGAAGTTCGGGCTGTGGACGTTCCAGGAGCCGAGCAGCGTGGGGCGCAGGCGCTCCTGCACCTCTTCGCGGACATAAACGATGCCCGCCGCCATGGGGCCGAGCATCCACTTGTGGGAGTCGGCGCTGAGGAAATCGACGTGATCCACCCGCGTCTCGAAGGCTCCGAGCGTCTGGATGGCATCGAGACAAAACAGCACGCCCCGCGAGCGCAGCATCTGGCCGATTTCGTCGATCTGAATCCGGTAGCCGCTGAGGAAATGGCAGGACGCTAGGGCGACGAGTTTGGTTTTTGGCGTGAGTGCGGCCTCGACCAGATCGGGCGTGATCGCGCCCGGCGCGTCGGGTTTCAAAAGCCGCACGACGACGCCATGACGGGCGAGGTCAGTCCAGGGATACACGTTCGCGGGGTAGTCGTCCTGATAACACACGACCTCGTCGCCGGGCTGCCAGTCGAGCCCATTCGCCACGAGGCTGAGCCCGAGGGAGGTGGGGCCGAGCAGGGAGATCTCGGACGCTTTGGCACCGATCATCTTCGCGGCGATGGCGCGGGTTTCATTCGTGGCGCGCCAGGCTTCGGGGAACTCCTGCATCCGCGTGCAGGCTTCGTGCAGGTAGTCCTGCATCGCCTTAGCCACCCGCGCAGGCAGGATGGTGACCCCGGCATGGCCCAGGAAGATACTTTCGTGGGCGATGGGGAACTCGGCGAGACGTTCGGCTTCAGAGGTGAACATGGAGGAGAGTGGCATGGGATTGGCGAAATCCGAATGACGAATGACGAAAACTGAATGGCGAAGCTCGTGGAAGAGGACGTTGTTGTGACAACCATGACCACCACCCGCCGACTCGCCTTTCTCCTGCTGCCGTTGCTATTCGTCTCCTGCTCAGGTTTCAAACCGCAGCCGATTTTGAGCAAGGTGCTCACGTTCTCCGCCGCCGACTTCGGCACCGAATCGATGGCCGCGCCGCTGCTCGGGCCGGGCAGTGCCGGGAGGCAGGTGATCGTCCATCACGGGCTGCCAGCACGCTATCTGGATCAGCACTATCCGAATACGGTCCGCATCTACGCCGCCCCAGCTATCAAGCACCTCAACCGCTGCGTCAAAGACACGCCACAAGATGCCGCTCATGCCGAACTTCGTGCCCGCCTGATCCACACCCGCACCCTCATCCTCGACTTCTACAACCAGCGCCGCATCGCCTTCAACTCCGTGCCGCCCTATGCAGGCCGGGGCTACATGGCGCGGCAGATGATGATGCCGGGCATCGGCACATCGAGGTGACTCACAGTTCCGAGACCAGATCCGGCACTCGAATATCGTGCGGCTCGCAGGGGATGTCCGGCAGTGCCTGGAGATGGAAGGCCACCCCTACCAGCCGTGCATGGACCTCGGGTTTTGAGAGCAGGCGGTCGTAAAAACCGCCGCCACGACCTAGCCGGGCACCATCGCGCAGGGCAAAGGCCAGTCCGGGGACGAGGATGACATCCAGTTCGCCCACGGGCAGGGGCGAAGTCCCCACAGGTTCCCAGACACCCAGCGTGCCCCGTTTTAAATCCGCCGCTCCACGCACCTCCACCGGGATCAGCTCCGTGCCCTCCACGCCGAAGAAGACCGTGCGCCAGCCGCGCTCGTGCAGCCAGGGCAGGAAGTCGGAGACGAGGTCGGGTTCATTGCGCAGTCCGCCGAAGAGCGCCACCACTCCGGGCTCCTTCCAGAGGTCGGTGCGAGCCTTCAGCCGCTCGACGAGTTGGTCCGACCACCTCCGCAGTGTGCCGTCCGGCACGGAACGCATTCGTTCGCGGATCGAACGTCTCACCGTTGCCTTGGTCCATGTATCGCCTGTATCTTCCATGATTCGGCGACCAACCTGCTCTCCGATGCCTCCGCTGCCAAGATGGATGACCAGGAAAAACAGGGTTGTCATCCCAACCGAAAGGCCTTTTACTTTCCATAATAGTCAGGCATTCCCCCGCCAAGATGATTCATGACCCCGCTCCGGACCACGGAGGGCCCGCTCTCCTGAGTAAGCCCGATAGGAAGCGCATCTTCACTCGCCGTGAGCGGGATGAAAACCACATCGGCCTCCGACCCACGGAAGGGTGGCGGCAGAGAAACCTGCAATTCCTCGGCGAGGTGCTCATCCCCAGCATCCTCGCGCCGCGCAAACCGGGTCGCATCATCGACGAATTGCCTCTGGCGGCCGTGGACCAACTCGGTGTCACTTGGCTCGGCCATGCCGGTTTCTTCACCCAGATCGGCGGCGTGAATGTGATCATCGACCCTAACTGGGCGCTCTGGCACGGCCCTGTGAAGCGCCTCCGCCACCCCAGCCTCTGGGCCAGCGACCTTCCGTCCATCGACCTCGTGCTCATCACGCACGCCCACTTTGATCACCTGCACCTGCCCAGCCTCCGCCGCATTGCCCGTGGTCAGCCAATCATCGTGCCAAAAGGCGTCGGCAGCGTGGTGAAGCGCTGCGGCTTCGGGCAGATCGTCGAGCTGGAGACTTGGCAAAGCGCACAGTTCCGCGATCTCCATGTCACACTGACTCCCGCCCGCCACTGGGGCGCGCGCATGATTCACGACACGCACCGCGGCTTCGGCGGCTACCTCATCCAGGCCCCCGAGCGCACCCTCTTCCATTGTGGCGACAGCTCCATGTTCGATGGCTTCCGCGAAATCGGCCAGCGCGCCGACATCGACCTCGCCCTCATGCCCATCGGCGCCTACCTCGCCCCCAGCGGTCGGCCCGTTCACATGAATCCCGAGGAAGCGCTGGATGCCTTCGAAATGATGGGTGCCCGCCACATGGTGCCCATGCATCACGACACCTTTCCTTTGGGCGGCGAACCCCTCCACGAACCCGCCGAATGGCTCGCCCGGTCCGCCCTCACCCGTGGCTTCGAAGACCGCGTCCGCCTCCTTCACGAAGGCGAGACGGCGGTGTATTGAAAATCACTTCTTTCCTGAGTCAGCCGCGGTCTTTGGCATCGGCGTCCAGAGTTTCCAGACGGGGAAAATTCGCTCATTGATGTCCAAATAGGCGTTCGAAGCGCGCTCCTGAATGGCGACATAGTCGGTTTGGATGTTTTGCAGCTCTTGGAAGTTCTGCACCTTCTTGAACATCTCGTCGTGGGTCTTCTTGGCCGCATTGTAGCTCTCCTGCAGACGCTCTTGCTCGGCCAGCTTGGCGGCAAATTCGAGTGCTTCGGCCTGGGCGTTCTGGACTGATTCCTCCAGAACCCCGATCTGCTTCGTGAGCGCAATCTTCTCCTGGGCACATTGCTGGCTGAGCTCCTTTCTCCAAGACGATTCGAGATGGCTCGCCTTGGCAGCACGGGTTTCGACATCGGCGACAGCCGCAGCATCCGTCGGCTGCTTTTGCTGTAGGAAATCCAGCTCCTGTTTTAGCGCAAAGGCCTCCGCTTTGCTCTTCAGATAACTTTGCTCAGCGATGGTCAGCCCACGCCCAAGCTCAGGTTTCGCCGTGCCATCTGCAGTGTAGCCACGCTCTAAATTGCCGACAGCCGAGCTGGGATCTCTCATCATCACCTCCAAGTCCGAGACCCGCTGCTGCGCCTCCGCTAATCTTGACTGCTGCTTTTGAAGTTTGGCGGCGGCACCGTTGTTTCCCTCGGCCAAAACGACGGAGTTGTTCGCTTTGCGGAAGGCTTCCAGCGCATTGGTCTTGTCTTGGAGTTCCTTGCTCTTTTTGACCACCGTTTCGGTGAAGGTATTGAGAGTACGCTCCAGTCCCTGTTCGCGGATCTGCTGTCTGAAGGCGATGAACTCATCCAACAGCGCATCTAGAAAAATCTTGGTGAACTTTGGCTCTCCACCGATAGCGAAGACATTGAAGATGGCCGAACCCTTCGTCTGGGCGACGCGGATGTCCACGTTCGTATCTTTGAGGTCAGGATGCAGCGCATGCACCCTCGCCAGAGCCCGCTTTTTCATCTCCGCGCTCTCCAGTGTCTCAATGATGGTGCCGTAGAAGTCGGTCATTTGGTCCTGCCAGTTGACGCTCCCTGCATTCGCTACAATTCGACCGCCTGCGACGAGCTTTGCTAAGCTGGAAAAGGTCTGCGGACGTGGCCGGAACTCCAACCGCGTGCTCGCCAGTGCCAGGAGGATGACGCCGATGATGGCAATGGCGACCAACGCACCTCCACCAATGCGCCCGCGCCAACGATTGTCCCGCAGCAGCTCGCGCACGCGGTGCTGGAGATTCTCACGGCTGCCAAACATGGCGACCCCTGCGGCGGGTGCCGTGGATTGACCCTGAGTCCATCCTGCGGCGATCTCCACCAGCGTGCGGGCATAACCATGCGCATCGCCGCCTGAGGTCACTGCCAAGTCATCCGCTGCCTGCTCCGCTTCAGCCCGCAGAGCGCGAGCTGCCGCTGGCATCAACGGCTGCCACCACCAGAGGCAGCCCGCCAAAGTCGTCAGCAGCTGCCAGCCGAGATCACGCCGCCTCAGATGCGCCAGCTCATGTTGGAACACCGCTTGCAGTCGAGCCACCGACCAGTCTTTTGCCTCCTCCGGCAACCAGATATGAGCCTGCCAAAAACCTGTGAGCAGTGGAGACCCAATTCCCTCTGACAGATGACAAACAGCTCTTTGAGACATCCCTAGTTGATGGGAGAGGTCGTCGCAATACTCCTGCTGCTCAGGTGTCGCCAAGCGGCTGCGTTTGAAAAGCTGCCGTAAGCTCCAAGTGCTGCGCAGCAGACGCAGGCAGAGCAGGAGACCCGCCACCACGAGCCAGACCTGATGCGCACGTCGATCCACCGAACTCAGTGCATACTCCCACCACGCTGG
>JBIKIA010000039.1:0-16793 GCA_044361885.1 Prosthecobacter sp.
CGTCTTTACCGGATGCTGACAAAGTTCTTGGTTTACTAACCCGGACCGCGGACGATTTGTCTCGCTAATGCCCCGGTGCTCTCGCTTGTGGGCGCATGATCGAGATGCTCAATGCAATGGACCAATTTGGTTGGGCTTCGATGCCAGGATGTCTCGATGAAGCGCATTCACTGCGGCTGCGGACGGAATGCTCTGATGCCAGTGATCGTGGTGATTTCAAACGCGCTGGGGTAGGCCGTGGATTGGATTTGAAGGTGCGTGAGGACATCCGTGGTGATCATGTCATGTGGCTGCAAACCGACGCTACATCCGTGGAGCAGATCATCTATTTGGCCAAGCTAGAGCTACTGCGACTGGCACTGAACCAGCGCTTCTTTCTCGGTCTGTTCGAGTATGAGGGCCACTTCGCCATTTATCCCGAAGGTGCGTTTTACAAAGCGCATCTGGATCGCCATCCCGGCACTAGCGACCGCATCGTGACGACGATTCTCTATTTGAATCCGAACTGGCAACCCGGCGACGGCGGTGAATTAAAGCTATGGACGACACCTAAAGGCAAAGCCGGAGCGTTCATCCTCATCGAGCCACGCATGGGCACACTCGTCTGCTTCATGGCCGGTAATTTCTGGCACGAAGTGCTGCCAGCCAACAAGACGCGCATGAGCATCACGGGGTGGTTTCGGCAGCGGTAAGGTGTCTTTACACAAAGCCGACAATTCTTCCCCTTGGTCCTGAAGATCGCCTGACATGGCGAAAGCAGCATCGGGGAACCATGAGACCTCTTTTTGTCCTTATCTTCCTCGCGCCGCTGGCGCTGCATGCTCATAGCACGGACTCGAATGGACTGCCGATGGACAAGGAAATGCTGCGCCAGCACATCGCGGATGAGTTTATGGCAAAGCGGATGGCTTTGGCGAAAAAGGAGACACCAGCCGTTAAGCCCTCCCAAGTGGCCTCTCTCATCACAAACCTCTCCATGCTCGCTTACGGAGGAGCGACGGTCACGCCTGCGGGCAATGGTTTGCTGATGCAGGCTTCGTTTGGGGCTTTCAGGCCGAATGTACGCATCTACAATGACGCGAATTATTTCTATGTGGAGAGTGATTCGATGCCGGACGCGGCGCTGATGCCGGCCCCCATGGTGGGGATCACGTCCTGGCAGCAGCAGTTGCCGCATCCAGTGGGATACTTCAGCAATGTCATGAACCCCGAGACCGACAGCGGCTCGCTGGGGTATGGGCAGCCGAATGTGTGGAAGATTCCACTAGTGCCGGTGGCCGCCGCTTCGCCGATCTCCCTGACGGGGAATTTTTTGCGCGGTGCAGTCGCTTTGGGGGCCAATGGCATTCCAATCTTCAACCCGCGCAACAACACAGGACAGTTCTCGCAGGCTATTGGCGAACTGGATGCCTATGGCGGTCACTGCGGTCGTGCGGATGACTATCACTACCACATCGCACCGACGCATTTGTATTCCGTGCTCACGCCGGACAAACCCTGCGCTTGGGCGCTGGATGGTTATCCGATCTACGGCTATGTGGAGCCTGATGGCAGCGCGATGCAGACGCTGGATGCCGATGGAGGCCACAATCACGGAGCCTGGGGGTATCATTACCATGCCCGCGGCACTTACAACGCGGGCACAGGTGCCTGGACTCCGGCCAACCCATATCTGATGAATGCCATGCACGGCGCGGTGGTGAACTACGGCGGCCAGATCGATCCGCAACCCACGGCGAGCACCGTGGCTCCGGCGGGTGCGCCGCTCGCGGGCGCGGTGATCACGGGCTTCACGCGCACGGGCACCGATGCATGGAGCATGACCTACACCGTCAGCGGCACGACTTACACCGTGACGGCGGCGGTGGACCGCATCGCCCACACGGTGGCAGTGAACCAGCAGACACCGACAAACCCCACAGGCACGCCAGCGACCTACACGAGCGCGAGCCGCTTCAATTATTACCCGATGGCTCCTTGGAGCATGAATAAACTGCCTGACACCGGCCAGACGACGAATGCCACGGCCACGTTTGGCGAAGACAGCGACTACACGCGCAATGCACCCTCCTTCACCGACAACGGCAATGGCACCGTCACCGACAACAACTCCGGCCTCATGTGGCAAAAGACCGACAGCGGTGAAATGACCTGGGACAATGCTCGCACGGGTGCCACGACACTGAATCTCGCGGGTTACACGGACTGGCGACTGCCTACAGCGCAGGAAGCGTTCTCGATGCTCGATCATGAGCGCAATCCGGCCTTCAACAGCACCTACTTCGTGAACAACGCAGGCGGCACGCCCGGCTACTTCTGGAGCAGCGACTTGTTCTACGGCGATAACACCAAAGTCTGGTGCACCAACTCAGGCGGTGGCCTCGGCCCGCACAACAAATCGGCCACCATCAGCGCAGGCGGCACGAATCGGCATCACGCGCGCTATGTGCGCGGTGCAAAGCCGACCACTGGGCACCATTACATCAACAACAACGACGACACCGTCACCGATCTCGATACTGGGCTGATGTGGACACGCGTGCCAGCAACAGCACGCAACTGGAACGATGCGCTGCTTTACGCCGAAGGCCTCTCACTCGGCGGATTCAGTGACTGGCGACTGCCGAACATCAAGGAGCTGCAATCGCTGCAAGACATCCCACGCGCTACCTCTGCGGCCACCACGACCGTGCCTTGCCTCAATCGACTGCTGTTCCCAGCCGCCACAGCGACCGCGTACTGGTCATCGACCTCGGTGAAGTCCGGCACGCCAACGCAGGCATGGCTCGTCGATTTTGGCGTCACCACCACGTCCACGCCATCACGCAATCAGCAGGGCATCACCAGCTACGAGCCGTATGCCTCTACGTATCCCGTGTTTGCAGTTCGCAGCGCGGCCGTCTCGCGCTCCATCACACAAGGACTCGCCACCACGACGACGGCGAATCTTTTGCCCGCAGGCCAACGCGTGAGCGCCGTGGGCAGCATCACCGCCACCGACGGCTCAGTGTGGACCGTGCCATCCGCCACGCAGTTCACCACCGCGACAAAAGCACCCGACCTCTACAACGAAGTCAACAGCGTCACCCCGGCAAACATCACCGCCGCGCAAACCGCGATCACCAATGCCCCGACCGTCATTGTCGATGCCGATGGCGAGGTCATCACCGGCTACATCTTTGCCGACAACTACTTCGAGCTGTATGTCAACGGCGTGCGTGTCGGCGTCGATCCAGTGCCGTTCACGCCCTTCAACTCCTGCTTCGTGAAGTTCAGAGCCAAGCGGCCGATCACTTACGCCGTCAAACTCGTCGATTGGGAAGAGAACCTCGGCATCGGCTCCGAGCTGAATGGTAGTGATCCCTATCATCCCGGCGATGGCGGCTTCTGCGCGAGTTTCAGCGATGGCACGGTGACCAACAGCCAGTGGAAGACGCAGTCCTTCTACATCGCACCACTGAACGATCCGGCGCTCGTTATCGAGCAAGCCGACGGCAGGCATGATTCCTCCGCTGCGGGTCTGCAAACGCCCACGCTCAATCAAAACAGCTACGCGCTGCATTATGATGTGCCTGCTGATTGGGCATCGAAGAGCTTCAATCACACGGGTTGGCCGAATGCGACGACCTACTCGGAAGCGACCGTCGGCGTGACGAACAAGCCCGCTTACACCAACTTCCCCGCACAGTTCACCAACAGCGGAGCGCAGTTTATCTGGTCGTCGAATCTAGTGCTCGATAACGAAGTCATCGTCCGCTACACCGGTCCTGCCGCAACGCCTTCACAGATCTCGGTTGAGCAACCTGCTGGCACGGTTTTGACCGACGGTAGCAGCACCGTGGCTTATGGCAGCGTGAATGTCGGCAGCACGCTGTCGAAGTCCTTCACCATTCGCAACAACAGCAGCAGCGCCTCGCTCAGCGTCACCGGTGTTACGCTTGATGGCACGAACAGCTCGCTCTTCACCGTCACCTCATCACCCGCCGCCACCATCGCCGCCAGCGGCAGCACGACCTTCACCGTGCAGTTCGCTCCCACATCCGCAGGCGCGAAGACCGCCGCCATCCATATCGCCAGCAGCGATAGCAGTGTCGGCATCGCCTTTGACATCAATTTCAGCGGCACTGGCATTGTTCCCGCACCGACGATCACTGCGATCACGACAACGCCCACCGTGCCGACCACCGCAGCCACGACGATCAGCGCCACGATCACACCAGCAAGCGGTGCCACGATCACCAGCGCCACTTTGACCTACAGCACTGGTGCGCAGTCCACGACGACGATCTTCAATGAACCCATGTCCACCACGGCGACCACCACCGGCGGCTGGGACGGCACGGGGGCGACGTATGCGTGGACGGTGAACTCCCAGGATGGCGCGGGTAACATCAAGCAGACGGCGGGCACGTCGAATCACACGACGGGCATCACGGGCAGTTGCGGTGTGGTCTTGGGCAAGGGTTCAGCGACCTCCACCGATCCCACACGCACAATGATCACCACCACGAATGCGATCAATGCCACGGGCACCTTCACCAGCGGATCGACGACCACGAACTACATTGAGTTCTGGGTGCGCACCGTGGGCCTCACGGGCACGAATGGCTGGAGCTTCCAGCTCGCGCCGAATGGCACGACGTTCACCGAGCGGGTGTCGGAGTTCACTGGCAGTGTGCATGGCTATCAGCTTTATCATTACAACCTCCTCGCCACCGATCTCATCAGCACGCTGAAGATGCGATTCGGCTTTGTCGGCAATGGTGTCGGCGGCCCGACAGGCTCGACTGTGAACATTGATGACATTGTGGTCGTCACGACATCCGGTTCAGCGCCGACAACGGTAACGATGAGCGGTCCTGCGAATGGCGGCACCTTCACGGCCCAAATCCCAGCGCAAATCGCAGGCACCACGATTACCTACTCCATCGCTGCGACGGACAGCAATGATCAGACAACGACGATCACCAATGCGGGCAGCTATACGACCAGCGCCTTTTCCACACCACCGAACGTCGTCATCATTCTCACCGACGACCAGGGCTGGGGCGATGTCGGCTATCACACCGCCGCAGGTCAGGTGCCGATCCAGACGCCCAACATGGATGGCTTTCTCACCAACGGCATCCGACTGGAAAAGTTCTACGCCACACCGGTGTGCAGCGTCACCCGCTCATGTTTGCTCACCGGTCGTAACACGATCCGCACCGCCACCGGCAACAATCGAGGCCTGGACCTCAGCGAGCACCTCATGCCGCAGACCTTCAAAGCCGCTGGCTACCAGACCTACATGTGCGGCAAGTGGCACCTGGGTGGTTGGGGAAACAACACCAACACCACCACGCTCAACGGCACGACATTCACCGTGAAGCAGGAAAGTGATGCCTATCTGCCGCACAATCGTGGTTGGGACATCCACTACGGTCAGTATGGTGGTGCCATTGGTTACTTCACGCACCGCACCAACGATCCTGGTCTGAACAATAGTGTCGATTGGTGGCTCAATGGCATCACACAGAACGAAACGACTGACCTGCAAGGCAATGGAGGTCACTCCACCGACCTCCTCGCCGACAAGGCAGTCTCGCTCATCCAGAGTCGGGACCCGTCGAAGCCCATCCTGCTCTATCTCGCCTTCAATGCCGTCCATGCAGGCGTCACTGCACCGCAGAGCTACATCACCAAGTATCAAAACCTCGGTGTCACCGATGCCGCACGGCGCACGCTCTGTGCCGCTGTGGACTGTATGGATGTCGCCATGGGCCGCGTGCTCGGCGCATTGGATACGGCCGGCATCGCCAACAACACCATCGTCGTCTTCATGAGCGACAATGGCGGCAACGAACCCACCGGCTCCATCAATGATCCGCTGCGTGGAACCAAAAATAATGACAGTTACGACGGCGGTAACATCCACACTCCAGCCTCCATCCGCTGGCCTGGTGTGCTGTCCACGGGTGTCATCAGCCATCAGTATGTCTGGGTCGGCGACATCTTCCCCACGCTCTGCGCCGCCACTGGCGTCACGCCGCAGAACACCAAGCCATTCGACGGCCTCAATCTCTGGCCCGCGCTGCTTTCCATCAACAGCGGCAACCCAGATGGTGTGCAGCGCCCATCCACGCTCGTGACCGCCGTGGCGAAACCCGCCGCGCTCAATACCTTCACCGATCCAGTGCTCGGCGGCAGCAAGATGTTTAAACTCATCCGCACCAAAGGCCCGCCCGTCACCAATGAACTCTTCAACATGAGCGATGATCCGTATGAGACCACCGACCTCGCCGCGAACGCCGCGTATGCCACGATCATCACCACGCTCACGACCTCCATCACCAGCATCACGCCCGAGAACTACCCGCCCCACATCGGCGAGGCACCGAAGACCCAGAGCCTGCAACAAGGCAGCAGCATCACGCTTTACGCCCCTTTCACCAGCTATGGCAAAGTCCCCAGCGTGCAGTGGCGGAAGAATGGCACACCCATCAGCGGCGCGACCAGCTATTACCAAGTCACCGACACAGGCGTCAACGTGAACGGCGTCTTCATGGCCACACTCACGCTGACGAACCTGAACAGCACCAACACGGCGAACTACGACGTCATCGTCAGCAGCGCCAACGGCAGCGCTACCAGCGCAGCGGGCACACTCACCGTCATCAAACCTGTCAGCACACAGAATGACGGTATTCCCGACTCCTGGAAACTCGCCAATGGCATCGATCCCAACAGCAACTCCACCATCAACGGCCCGCTCGGCGACATCGACAACGACGGCCGAAACAACCTCCTCGAATACGCCTTCAACACCAGCCCCCAAGGCAACGAGGCCAATCCCGTCAGCGCCATCCCAGTGACCAAAGCCGCCGATGGCCTCCAGTATCTCGAAGTCCGCTACCCACGCCGAATCGGCGCTCTCGATCTCCTCTACACCGTCGAGATCAGCGATGACCTCAACACCTGGCCATCCCCCGGAGTCACCTCAGAACTCGTCAGCATCACCGCAAACCCTGACGGCATCACCGAGACCGTCATCGTGCGCGTTTTGCCCGCCTTGAGCGCCACGTCGAAGAAGTTCGTCCGTGTCCGAGTGGTGACTCAGTGATCGGAGCCGAAAGAAGATATGTCTTTTCGTGACATTGCGCATGATGGGAACGCCTTTACACAATCCCGACAAATCCCCCGCAGAAAGCTGAAGTCGTGCTGACACGGGAGGAGTTAATGTGAGGTGTCATGAAAACGCTCTCCATCCTTTTCTTTCTTACCACAAGTCTCGCCGCCCATGATCTGGCCTCCAATGACCAAGAGGCGCTGCGGGAGCATATTTTGGAGGAATGGAAACGCGAGCGCGGCATGACCGAGGTCGCCTCGACCGCCTCCACGCTCCAACTTGCGGCAGCGGCTGTGGCAAATGCCGCGAATGCACCGCAGACCGCGAAGGCCTTCCTGCCTTTCACGAAGCTCGATCTGCGTGCGGATGGCGAGTTTCTTTATGTCGGCTCGAATGGCCTGCCGGAGCACAACATGATGGTGGGAATCACCAACTGGCAGCAGCAGGTGCCGACTCCACATGATTACTTTGGCGACAATGCCTGGCGCATTCCATTGCATCCAGTCGTGTCCAAGGAGCCAGCTTCCATCAAGGATCGCTTCCTGCGCGGGGCCATCGCTTTGGCGGTGAATGGGATTCCCATTTTCAATCCGCAGAACAATCGTGGCGAAGTAGCGCAAGAGATCGGTGAGCTTGACCAGTGGGGCGGTCACTGTGGTCGTGGAGATGATTATCACTACCACGCAGCGCCGCTGCATTTGCAGACACAGGCAGGAAAGGGCATGCCTATTGCGTATGCACTCGATGGTTATCCGATCCTTGGTTTGACCGAAGCAGATGGATCACCCGTGGCCGCGCTCGATGAGTTCAATGGCCATGAAGTCGCAGGTGGCGGCTACCATTATCATGCATCGACCAAGTATCCGTATGTGAATGGAGGCTTTCATGGCGAAGTCACCGAAGTAGGCGGTCAGGTCGATCCGCAGCCACGGGCAGGCGGCTTCCGAGGCGCTGGCACGCCGCTGCGCGGAGCGGAGATCACCGCGTTCGAGCGGCTTGAAGATGGCAAAACATCCGTCCTGCAATACAAGGTCAACGGAGCCAAAGCCGAGATCCGCTATGGCATGGAAAGTGAAGCTGAGTGGAAGTTTCAATACATCAACTCTGACGGCAAAAAGACCGAGGAAACCTATCGTGCGGGTCAAGGCGGAGGAGGTGGACCGCCTCGTGGTCCTGGTGGTGGTGAAGCCAAAGGAAAGGGCAAGGGAAAAGGCAAAGGTGGTCGTGAGGGTGAGATGCGCCCAGGCCAGCAGCCTCAGGGACGCCCAGAAGGGGATCGTCCTCAACGCCCGCAGGCCGCAACGCAGGGCATTCTTGATGTGAATGGCGACGGCTCTGTGACTGCACAGGAGTTTGCCGACCATGCGAAGGCCAATGCCACGAAGAGTGGTGACTCCATCTCGGATGCGCTGGCGAAAGCGAGGGAGCAGTTTAATGCCTTGGATCACAATCGTGATGGTAAACTCGATACGCCTGAGCTTGAAGAACTCGCTGGCAATGCGCCGCCTGCGCTTGAAGAAATGAAACCGGGCGGCGGTGGCGGCGGTGGTCGTGGTGGCAAGCAGGAGGCTTTTGTCGCACTGCCAGATCAACCTCGCAGCAGCGATGGCAAGTTCATGCTCAACAGCTCCGTGGTGGCAGACCTTGCGGACTTGCCCACTGAGTTTACGGGCGATGGCGATGGCATCAGCCCGCCTTTGGAGTGGTCTGGCTCACCCGCCGCGACCAAGAGCTACGCTTTGATCATGGATCACGTCGCCCCTGGCGGTGACAAGAAGTGGTATTGGACTGTCTATGACATCCCTTCGAGCACTTCGAGCTTGCCGAAGGACTCACAGAAGATTGGTAAGATCGGCACCGGCTTTAAAGGCCAAGTCGGTTATGAGCCACCGCATTCCAAAGGCCCTGGTGCCAAGACGTATGTGCTCACCATGTATGCCCTCTCCAGTCCGCTGGAGATCAGCGGCACACCGGGCCGCGAAGAACTCGTCGCTGCGATGAAGGACAGGGTGCTCGCGAGTTCATCGCTGCGTGTGGTGCACACCAGCGGTAGCAGCGCTGCTGCGGGTGGAGGAGTTGGTGAGCGTCCACGGCCTGTCGCGGTGAATGCTCAGGCTCTCGCCCAGTCCGAAGCTCCAACCGCTGGTCAGCAAGGGGATCGTCCCAAAGGTCCCGGCGGCAGAGGCGGAGGCAAAGGCGGCCCCGGCGGTAGCAAAGGAAAGGGCAAAGGCGGCCCTCCCGGCCTGGTGAAGCCAAGCATCGCCGACACAATGAAACTCAACGTCTATGCCGATAACTGGTTCATGCTCTATGTGAACGGCCGCCTCGTCGCCGTGGACAGCATTCAGTTCACGCCGCACAACGTCGTCAGCGTCGATTTCCTCCCTGAGTATCCCATGACCATCGCCGTGCTCGCGAAAGACAACGCCGATCCCAAGACCGGCATGGAATACGGCACCAGCATCGGCGACGGCGGCTTCTGCCTGAAGTTCGCCGACGGCACCGTCACCAACGCCACATGGAAGGCCAAGAACTTCTTCCACGGTCCCATTAACAACGACACCGCCAATCCGCAGGTCAAACAAGAGCCGCTGCCTGCCAACTGGTGGGCCATCGACTTCGACGACAGCACCTGGAAGAACGCCAAGGAATACACCGTCGAAGAAGTCGATCCCAAACAGCCCTTCTTCGAGAACGACTTCGAAGGTGCCAAGTTCATCTGGAGCGACGATATCGCCCTCGACAACACCGTCATATTCCGCACCAAAGTCGAGAAGCTCGAGTGGAAGCAACGATGGAACACAAAGCCGGATTTGGATGTAAGGGAGGTTCCTTCGAAATGAAGACGCTCCTCCTCGCTCTGCTCCTTGCCCCATACGCCTTGCTCAAGGCGGCGACGCCCAACATCCTCTTCATCCTCGCCGATGATCAGTCTTGGAGCGGCACTTCGGTGCTGATGAAAGCAGACGAACCGCTGAGCGGCAGCAGGGTTTTCAAGACGCCGAACTTGGAAAAGCTCGCTACACAGGGCATGGTCTTTTCACAGGCTTACGCAGCGCATTGCAAATGCGAGTGCTCGCGCGCGTCGATCCAAATGGGACGCACGACGACGACGCTGAATGCGCCGGATAAGTCATCTCGAAACTGGAGCGCCCCGGTAACGGATTCGCTCGTGAACACACTCAAGAAGGCCGACCGCAGTTACAAGGCGGCGCATTTCGGCAAGTGGCAGTGGTTTCACACGCCGGAGTCGATGGGCTATGACGCGAGCGATGGTATCACGATGAACGAAGATGGTGACACCACCGATCCTGAGGACCCGAAACAATCCTTCGGCATCACCCGCCGTGCGAAGGCATTCATGGACACGCAGGTGAAGAGCGGGCATCCATTTTATCTGCAACTCAGCTACTACGCCGTGCATCAAACACCACAGGCGCTGGCTTCGACGATCAAGAAGTATGAAGGCATGAACCTCGGCAAAGGTGGCAAAGGCGACCGCGCCGTGATGGCCGCGATGAACGAGGACTTTGATACATGCATCGGCGAGGTCTTAAAGAGGCTCGATGAACTCGGCATCGCCGACAACACGCTGGTCATCTACTCCTCCGACAACGGTGGTCGCACCGAGATCCTAAACGGCGGCAAGGGCGATCTCGGCGAAGGCGGCATCCGCGAGCCGCTCATCGTGCGTGGTCCCGGCATCAAAGGCGGCACACGATCCGACACGCCGGTCATCAGCTACGACATCATGGTCACGGTGCTCGATTTCGTGAAGCCGGGCTTCGCACTGCCGAAAGGAGTCGAAGGCGGCAGTTGGAAGCCGCTTTTGCTCAGCGCTGGCAAAGCACCGGTAAAGCGGCCCATTGATCGCTTCGTCTGGCATCAGGCCGTCGAGGTCGCGCACCCGCAGTCCGCGATTCGTCAAGGCGACTACAAGCTCCTATACTTCTGGGACACGAAGGAAGGTCTGCTCTTCGATTTGAAGAACGACCTCGGCGAAACACGGGATGAGGCGAAGAAGCGACCAGACATTACAGCGAAGCTCGCAACCGAACTTAAAGCCCATGTGCGGGCGGGTTTGGGTGAACAGGCCTTTGCTGCTTTGGAGCGTGGTGAGTTTACGCAGAGCCGTCCGAAAGGGAAAAAGAAATAGCCTACGCTGGGATTAACGATGGCGCAGATGCCAGACGCGAATGGGGTGTACTGCTACACTGCCAGGTCGATGAGGGGGGATTTCTCAATCACTTCCCGCTCGCACTCTGCTCCGAATCGATGGGAATGAAGTCCTGCACCTCCCAAACGGGCGGCTGGCCTTTGCGCTGCTTCGCCAGCCAGTTCAGTGCGGCTTGATGCACGATCTCGTGTCCACCTTCAAAGATCGTCACACGCGTGTTGCCGCTCGTGGCGCGGAAAAGTGGTATCTTGAGGCCATAGCTCGCATCTGGCGTAGCAGGTGACCATCCCGACGGCAGTGTCTGAGTCGCATAGTAGCTCGCGATGGCTGCTGCATCGAGTCGCGCTTCGGCTTTCACCACCACATTGAAGGCACGCAGCGAGTGCTCAAAGGGCACGCTGCCCGTGCGGCCATCATGAATGCCATGCGCGATGTCCAGCGGCACCGAGGCTGCATTTGCGAGACAACTCTCCGGTGAGCGCTTCCATGCATCAGCTTCATCCTTTGTCGGAGCTTTGGCGAGCGCTGCGACGATGTTTTCTGCATAACGATCGCTTTTGCCATCCTTCGTGTGCTCCGCATGCCACCGAGCCACATCGCCGATGCCGCACCAGGCACTCACTCCGGCCCAGATCTCTGGATGTCGGCCCGCCATCAGCATCGCCATGTGCCCGCCGCCGCTCACGCCGATGAGATAGATGCGCGATTCATCGACCGCCGTCTGCTTTTTCGCCCACTCCACGGCTTCCACGACATCCTGCACCGCGCGATCACTGCCCAGTGCCTGCGGCGTCCAGTTTGGCCCACGAAAATCTGGATGCACAAAGGCCCAACCCTGCGCGATGGCCCATTCCGCATACACTGCATCGCCACCAGCGGAGGCGTAGTTGCTGCTCCAGGTGTGCAGTCCCACGAGCAGCGGCTTCTTCTCCGTCGAGGCCGGAGCGAACCACATCGCCTTTTGCATCACCCCATCACTGGCAGGGATTTCGACCTTCACAACTTGTGAAGGCCAGGTCACTTTTGGTTTCAAAGCAGGAACGGTTTGAGCAAGAGAAGTCAGTGACACGGCGAGGCAGAGGAGTGGAAGGAGGCGGATCATCGCGGAGCAAAAACGTCGCGTCGCCGCGTTTGTTCTCGTCGATGTCATGAAGCCGCTACTCTTTCTCTCTCTGCTACTCTCCTATGTCGTCTATGCGGCAGATGAACCCCTGCGCCTCGCCACCTTCAACGTGGATGCCACGCCGCCCATCGGCTCGCCCTTGTGCAACGGCGCGGTGAAGCCGGTGAAGGAGATCGTCACGCCACTCACCGCTCGAGGTGTGGTGCTGCTGGGTGCGGGCGAGCCTATCGTTCTGTGTGCGTTTGATTGGGTGGGCATCGCCAATGAAAGCCATGATGCGTTTCGTGAGGCGCTCGCACAAGCCGTCGGCACCTCGCGTGATCGCGTGACCGTCCACACGCTGCATCAGCACGATGCGCCGGGCAGTGATTTTGCTACCGAGCGACTGCTAACCGAACACGGGCTGCCTGGATTGTATTCAAACGCCGCTTTTGATCGCGAGGTGATGCAGCGGCTCGCATCGGCGGCGAAGGATTCGCTTTCCCATGCGCAACCCGTGACGCACATCGGCCTCGGCAGCGGCAAAGTAGAGCAGGTGGCTTCAAACCGACGCATCCTCGGTCCGCTCGGCAAGGTCATTCTCCAGCGTCAGAGCGCCGGGGGAAAAAGTGCCGCTGCTCGCGAGGCACCGGAAGGCACGGCCGATCCTTTGGTTCGTCTGATCGCGTTCTGGAATGACGACAAACCCGTCGCAGCGATGACCTACTATGCCACGCACCCGCAGAGCTACTACGGCCAGGGTTCTGTGAATTGGGATTTCGTTGGCATGGCGCGCGAGCTTCGCGCGGAGGCAATGCCCGGGATCGCGTGCGTGCATTTCGACGGCGCGGGCGGCAATGTCGCGGCTGGCAAATACAACGATGGCGCCAAGGACAACCGCCCCGTGCTCGCCCAACGCCTCGCCGATGGCATGAAGCTCGCCTGGGATTCGCAGAAGAAGCATCCCATCAGCGTGAAAGACATCGGCTGGCAGGTGCAGCCCGTCGCCATACCGGTGCGCGACACTTTGATCGAGGCACAACTCCTCGCGAAGCTCACCGACACGAAACTGAAACAGCCTGACCGCATTCGTGCGGCTCGTGATCTCACCTTCCTGCGTCGAACTCACGCCGGACATCAAATCCCAATCACCTGCCTGCGCCTCGGCACCGCGCGCGTGCTGCACATGCCGGGCGAACTCTTCGTGGAATACCAACTCGCCGCGCAGAACATGCGCCCGGACGATTTCATCGCCATGGCCGCGTATGGCGACTACGGCACCGGCTACATCGGCACCGAGATCGCCTACACGCAGGGCGGCTACGAAACCGGCATCGTCTCCCGCGTCGCGCCGCAGGTGGAGAAGGTGCTGATGGACGCGATGCGGAAACTCCTCTCCAACCAACCATGAAAACACTCCTCTGCCTCTCCCTGCTCTCTGCGCAGGCCTTTGCCGTTCAAATCGCCACCTTCCGTGCAGATGTCACGCCGCCAGTCGGGGCACCCTTGTGCGGCGGCTTGGTGAAACCAGCCGTTGGTGTCAGCGAGCCCCTGCTGGCGCTCGGCGTGGTGTTGCTGAGCGATGAAAAGCCTGTCGTACTCTGCGCGGTGGACTTCTGCGAGATTCGCGGGGCAGATCACATCCACTGGCGCGAGGTTTTGGCAAAAGCGGCAGGCACTTCGGCGGAGCGCGTGGCCTTGCACTCACTACATCAGCACAATGCGCCGTTGGTGGACAACGCCGCGCAAAAGCTGCTGCCAGAGATTGGCATCATCGATGTCGCAGTGACGGAGAAAGCGCTCGCAGGTGTCGCGGCGAGAGTTGCGGCCGCTTTGAAGACGCCGCAGAACGTCACGCACATCTCGACTGGCGAAGCCAAAGTGCTCGAGGTCGCAGGAAACCGCCGTGTGCAGGTCATTGATGGCAAAGTGGGCAAGATGCGCGGCAGTGGCAGCAAAGACCCCGTGCTGCGGGCACTGCCGGAAGGTCTGATCGACCCGATGTTGAAGACCGTGAGCTTTTGGAACGGCGAAAAGAAGCTCGCGGCTCTGCACTACTACGCCACGCACCCGATGAGTTACTACGGCGACGGCATCATCAGTCACGACTTCGCCGGCATCGCCCGTGAAAAGCGCACGCAGGAAGAGGGCGTGCCGCACATCTACTTCACCGGCTGCGGCGGAAACATCGGCGCGGGTAAATACAACGACGGCAGTCCCGCGATGCGTCCGTTGCTCGCCGGTCGCATTCACGTAGCGATGGTCGAGTCCGAGAAAAATGCGAAGCGTGTGCCACTCACGAAGCTTGCGTGGAAGCATGTGCCCGTCGTTTTGCAGCCCGATCCCGAGTTCCCCGAGGAGCGCGTGATGAAGGTGATGCAAAACACCGCTACCTCGACCACCACGCGCATCGCGGCGGCCTTGCGCATCGGGTTCATTCGCCATCGCGAGCCGATTCCCTTCACCAGCCTGCATCTCGGTGAGGATGTGTGCCTCGTGCATTTGCCCGGCGAGAGCTTTGTCGAGTATCAGCTCTTCGCCCAGCAGCAGCGTGCAGGCGGCTTTGTCTGCACCGCCAGCTATGGCGACGGCGTGACGGGTTACATCCCGTTGGAGCAAAGTTTCGTCGAAGGCGGCTACGAGCCCTCGCAGGCCTATGCGGCTCCAAACTCCGAAAAAGTGATCAAACAGACCCTCTCGGACCTTTTGAAGAAATGACCATGAAACGCATCCTCCTCTCCCTCCTCGTCGTCAGCTCTGCTTTCGCTCAAAACGACCTCAAACCGCTTCGTGCAGGCATCATCGGCCTCGATACCTCACACGTCCCGGCGTTCACGAAGCTCTTCAACAAAGGCGAGACGACAGGCGAGCTCGCAGGCATCAAAGTGACCACGGGCTATACCGGCGGCACGGACATGCCGGCCAGCAAGGACCGCAAAGAGAAGTTCACGCAACAGCTTCGCGACATGGGCGTTGAGATCGTCCCGACGATCCCTGAACTGCTCGCGAAGGTCGATGTGGTGCTGCTGGAGAGCGTGGATGGCCGCATCCATCTGCAAGAAGCACGAGAGATTTTCAAAGCGGGCAAGCCGGTCTTCATCGACAAACCCGTCGCAGGCACGCTTGCCGAAGTCATCGCGATCTTTGAACTCGCGAAGAAGAGCAACGTGAAGGTCTGGTCCAGCTCGTCCTCACGCTTCGGGGCCGATTTGATCGCCATGAAAACGAACCCCGAGATCGGCGACATCCTCAGCGTGACGACCTGGGGCCCCTGCTCGTATCAGAGCGGCACACCCGACCTCTTCTTCTACGCCATTCACGGCATCGAGTCGCTCTTCGCGCTCATGGGCACCGGCTGCGAGACCGTTTCCCGCACCAAAGGCCCCGTCACCGATCAAGTCACCGGCGTGTGGAAAGATGGCCGCGTCGGCACCTATCGCGGCATCGTGAAAGGCAAGTCAGAGTTCGGTGCGCTCGTCTTCGGCAGCGCAGGCGTGCGTCAAGGCGCCAAGACCATCAGCTACGAAGCCCTCTGCCGCCAGATCGGCACCTTCTTCCGCACCGGCACCCCACCCGTGAGCGAAGCCGAGACCCTCGAGATCTTCACCTTCATGGAAGCCGCCGACGAAAGCCTGCGCCAAGGCGGCAAACCCGTCGCTCTGGCCGATGTGCTCGCCAAAGCGAAAGAAGAGGCGGCAAAACTCATCAAGTAAGCTCATGCGCACGCTGCTGTTCCTTTTCATCGGGCTGTTGGGCGTCCTTCGTGCCGAACTGCCTCATGTGAGCGTTTCAAACATCCGCCGCGTCTTCCACAACGGCGAGCACAACGCCTTCACCGACCTCTGCCGCTTTCGCGAACATCTGTATCTATGCTTCCGCAGTTGCCCGGATGGCCACATGGTCTTCAACACCGCCTCGGTCCTCGTTTTGCGCAGCGCGGATGAAGGTGCGTCGTGGCAGCCGGTGCATCGCTTCAGTGTGAATGACCGCGATACGCGTGATCCGCACTTCCTTGTCTTTAAAGACCAGCTCTTCGTCTATACCGGCACGTGGTGGAGCGGTCCGGGCAAGATCGAGCCGAAGGAGTATGACATGAACAAAATGCTCGGCTTCGCGGTGTTCTCCGACGACGGCACGAAATGGAGCGAGCCCACGATGCTGGAGGGCACCTTCGGCCTCTACATCTGGCGTGCGGCTTCTTATGACGGCAAAGCCTTCCTCTGCGGCCGACGCAAGCCCGGCTTCGACATTGGCCCGAAAGGTGAGGGCAGCCTCATTCAGTCGCTCATGCTCGAAAGCGATGACGGGATCGTGTGGAAGAAGCGCGCCTACTTCAACGAGACCGCAGGCGACGAAACCGCCTTCCTCTTTGAGAAGGATGGCAGTCTGCTTGCCATTGGTCGTCA
>JBIKIA010000365.1:0-5148 GCA_044361885.1 Prosthecobacter sp.
CGTCTCCAGTGCCACCACCAGTTCGATGAAGCAGAAGCCACGTTCCTGAGTCGAGTCCACATAGAAAGTTCGCGCGCTGTTACTCGTTGCAGTCACTTGAGTTAAACTCGCGACCCCTCCCGCCGCTGTGGCAAAGTTGACGGCAACGGGTGTCGTCACCAAATCCGGCGTGTATTTCACCTGATAGGTGCCGCCATTGCGAGGAGTGAAGTTGAGCGCCAACCGCTTCGTAGCGCCGACCACAGACTGCATCGTAACTGTGTTGAGCTTGAAGCCTAAACTTGGGATCTCCACACGCACCACGCCATTGGCGAAAGCCGTGTTGAATTTCGGAAGGCCTGCCTGGCCGGGAGTGGCTTCGTTCAGAATGTTGCCCTGGATGTCGAAGCGTGAGCCATGTGCGTAGCAATTGATCGCCTCCGTGAACTCTGTGTTGTCATATGGTTCCACAATTGTGCCCGCATGAGTACACACCGCATTCACGGCATAAAAGACGTCTCCCGGACCACGTGAGAGGATCATTTTGCCGCCCGAGAGCGACTGATTGAAGAGACTCAGCCGGACCGATCCATACGCATTCGCCAGCATGGGATAGTCCGAGACTTTCAGCTCGATCACATTCGCGGGGGGGGCACCAGGGGAGATGTCTGCCAGCAGCGTGCTGCGCGCCCCGCCGCTCAAAGCCGCCGCCCAGCCAAGAGCGAAACACTTCACCCATTCCCGGCGGTTCAGCATCTCCATGGACACGGGCTTTTGGACAGAGCAGACGACGTGCAGCGGGCATGGATTCACAGAGGACATGGCGGGTATTTGCGGAGGATTGTGCCTGAAAGACTGGGAGAGAACAAGACATGATTCATTCCAGGCAAGTTCAACAAAGCCGCCTTGTGAGCTGACGGACTGCCTCTTATCCTTTCCACTCCATGCAGCCCGAACTCCCCAACGAGATCCACATCGACGAAATCCTACGCCCAGGTCAGGCAAAGCCCGGCCTCGGTGAGGCGATGTTTGGCAAGACGGCGAAGGGCAAACCCGTCGAGTCAGAAATCGCAAAGTTCCTCGCCCGCTGGCTCGACAACTTCCTGCGCATCCCCGGCACCGACTTCAAGATCGGGCTCGATCCCATCCTTGCGCTCGTCCCCGGTGTCGGAAGCACCGTGGCCTCCGGCGGCGGCATCATCATCCTCTTTGAAGCCATCCGCACAGGCATCAGCGTCCCAGTGCTCCTGCGCATGGGTGGCAATTTGCTGCTCAACACCCTCTTCGACTACATCCCGGCCCTCGGTCCCATCGCCTCCGCCTTCTTCAAATCCAACTCCCGCAATCTCACCCTGCTCCAGCAATGGCAGGCCGGACATCAAGACAAGGTCAAGGCCAGCACAGGACGCCTCTTCGCCGCGCTCGGCTTCATCATCGCTGCGCTCGTGACGCTGCTCGCCGGATTGTTCATCGGCTATGTCTATGTCCTCCGCACTGTTTTCGGCATCGGCGCGAATTGACGGCAATTTGACGCAACCTCTCCAGTGTTCAGGCGTTCTAAAGCCGCCCCTCCCCACATGACTTCGTCCTCGCTCCCTGATGTCCTCCTTTCCGCCGCGCAAAAAGCCGGCTGCCGTGATCAAGCGAGACTCCGCCACACCCTAGACGATGCCAGCGACAAGCGCCAGCCGCTGATCGAGGCCTTGCTCGATGCGAATGTGGTCGATGAAGAGACATTCTTCTCCCAGCTCGCCGACGCCTTACGAATGCCCTACGACAAAGACGACGAAGAGGTGCAGGAAGGCTTGCACAACCGCTTCCCCGCCAAGCTCGCCCTGCGTCACCGCATCTTCCCCACCCACGTTAGCGCGCAAGAAGCCACGCTGCTGACCTACAACCCCTTCGACCTCGGCGCACGTCAGGCCGTCGGCCAGGAACTGCGCAAGCGCGTCCGCTGGAAGATCGCCAGCCGTCATCGTATCCTCGAAGCCCTGCATCAAGGGTATGGCGTCGGTGCCGAGAACTTCGAAGAACTCCTCGAAGGCCGCGAAGGCACGCTCGATGACGACGACATGAAGCAGGAGACCACCGTGCTCGATGAAGCCGACGAAGAGGCCACCGTGCTCAACTTCGTGAACCAGGTCTTCCGCGAAGGTCTCAAGGAACGCGCCACAGACATCCACGTCGAGCCCCTGGAGCGCGACCTGCGCATCCGCTACCGCGTCGATGGCAAGCTCATCGAGGTGCCCGTGCCGCCAAACATGCGCCTGCTGCAAAACTCGCTTATCTCACGCCTCAAAATCATGGCGCACCTCGACATCGCTGAGCGCCGCATGCCGCAGGATGGACGCATCAACCTCGAACTCGATGGCGAGCCCATCGACGTCCGTGTCGCCACCATTCCCAGCGTCAATGGCGAGTCCGTCGCGCTTCGTTTGCTCACGCGAAAGAAGTTCGACATGGGTTCCCTCGGGCTCGATCCCGATACCGAGGCCAAGTTCCGCAAACTCATCGCCGCGCCGAACGGCATCATCCTCATCACCGGCCCTACCGGTTCCGGGAAGAGCAGCACGCTCTACACCTTGCTCAAAGAGCTGAACACGAAAGAGCGCCGCATCGTCACCATCGAAGACCCGGTCGAAAACAAGCTCGACGGCATCATCCAGATCGCCGTGAAGCCCGAGATCGACCTCACCTTCGCCGCAGGCCTTCGCTCCATTCTGCGTGGTGACCCGAACGTCATCATGGTCGGGGAAATGCGCGACCAGGAAACCGTCGAGATCGCCATCCGCGGTGCTTTGACGGGTCACTTGGTGCTCTCCACGCTCCACACGAACGACGCCGTCGGCGGCATCTCCCGACTTCTAGACATGGGGATCGAGCCATTCATGGTCTCCTCCTCCGTCCGCGCTTTCCAGGCCCAACGCCTCGTCCGCACCCTTTGCCCGCATTGCAAAGAGCCCGCCCAGCACGAGGACAGCTACCTCAAGGCCATCGGCTTCCCCATGGAGTGGAAATCCAAGCTCTTCCGCCCCGTCGGCTGCCGCTCCTGCCGTAGCACCGGCTTCAGCGGAAGACTCGCCATCATGGAAATCTGCATGATGACCGAAAAGCTCCAGGAGAAGATCAACCTCCGCGCCACCGCCATGGAGCTCAAAGCCCAGGCCCTGTCCGACGGCATGATCCCCATGCGCCACTACGGCTTCCGCAAAGCCAGCGAAGGCATCACCACGCTCGAAGAAGTCATGACCGTCACGGCGGCGAGTGAGTAAGGTTTCATCTTGCCTCAAGTCTGCGAGCCCCCTAGCTGAACAAGATGCCCACCTTCGCCTACACCGCCCTGAATACCTCCGGCCAGACCGTCACGGGCAGCCTTGCTGTGAACTCGCGTGCGGAGGCGTTTCGGAAGCTCGAAGCGCAGGCGCTGACGCCTGTGAAAGTGGCTGAAGAAGCCAAGAGCGCCAAGGCTGCCGCCAGCGCAGCGGCGAAGGCGGAGGATAACACGCCCGTGAAGCTCAAGCGCAGCCAGATCATCCTCTTCACCGAAGAGCTGGCCGACATGCTCGATGGCGGTTTGCAGATCGATCAGGCGCTGCGAGTCATCACCGAACGACAAGAGGATCTCGCCCTGCGCCGTGTCTCCAACATCCTGCGTGATCAACTTCGCGAAGGCTCGACTGTGGCGAAGGCGCTGAAGAAGGCATCGCCGAGCTTTGACGAGCTTTACTGCAATCTCGTGGCTGCGGGTGAGGTCAGCGGCTCGCTTGCCCCTATCTTGCGCAGGCTTGGACAAAACCTCGTGGTCATCGCCGAACTGCAATCCAAGGTCACGCAGGCGATGATCTACCCGGCTTTCCTCGTCGGAGCCTGCGCAGTGCTCATGATCGTCTTCATGACCGTCATGGTCCCGCAGATCACCGACCTCCTGGACAAAGGCGGCCAGCAGCTCCCGATGGCCACGCAGATGCTCATTAGTTTCAACAGCTTCCTCGCCGCCTGGTGGTGGGCCATCCTCGCCATTGTCGTCATCATCGCTCTCAGCTTCAAAGCCTACGTTGCCACGCCAGCGGGCCTGATGTGGTGGCATGAGACGAAGATGAAGCTGCCCCTCTTCGGCCCCGTGCTCGCCACGCGCTTCTACGCCCAGTTCGCCCACAGCATGGGCAGCCTCGTCGGCCATGGTGTGCCGCTGCTGAATAGCATCCGCCTTGTCTCGAAGATCTCGGCGAATGTCTTCATCCAGACCTTGCTCGCACGAGTCACCGGCCTCGTGGCAGAGGGCAGCTCCCTTTCCAGCTCGCTGAAAAAGGTCAGCCACTTCCCGCTCATGCTCGTCGATATGATCGCCATCGGCGAGCAGACCGGCAGCCTCAGCAAATCCCTCGAAAAAGCCGCCACGCGTTACGACAAGGAGCTGGATAAACGCATCAAGCGCATGACCGCCATGATCTCGCCCGTCATCATCCTTTTCATGGCCGTGATCGTCGGTGTCGTGGCCTACTCCATCATCTCCGCCGTCTTCTCCTCCGTGAACGGCATCCGCAGCCGCGTCTAAATTCGCTCTTCACTCCCTGCAACCTTCCTGTCAGAATCCTATTAATCCTCCCATCCTGTTAATCCTGTAAAAATGCCATGACCACCCATACGCCCCGCCACCACTCACGCGCCACCGGTTTCACCCTCATCGAGATCGTGATCGTGCTCACCATCATCTCCATCCTCGCCGCTGGCTCCATCTACATGCTGAAAGGCAACGTCGATGTCGCCAAAGAGACCCGAGTCGATGGCGACCTGCAAAACATCATGACCCAGCTCCAACTTTATGAAGCCCGCAATATGCGCGCCCCGACCACGGAGCAGGGCATCAAAGCGCTCGTCGAAAGGCCCACTACTGAGCCCCTACCCGAGAAGTGGAACGCCCTCCTCGAAGCCGTGCCAAAAGACCCTTGGGGCCAGGAGTACAAATACCGCTTCCCTGCTCAGAAATCCAAGAAACCCTATGATGTCTGGTCATCAGGCAAAGACCTCACTGACGGCACTGAAGACGACATCGGCAACTGGCCGCAGACGGCTACGAAGTGAGCTATGGACGTAGAATCGAAACCACCAGACAGAAAGGGAACTACCTTCTCTTTCCTATTCTGGTTGGTTTTCATTCTGAGCATTGTG
>JBIKIA010000367.1:0-5142 GCA_044361885.1 Prosthecobacter sp.
ACCCGCCGCCAAGGCTGCCCCCAAGGCAACCAGCAAGAACCAGTCTCTGATGACCGAGAACCGACTTTTCAAGCCTGACGCGGCCTTTGCCAAGAAGGCGCGCGTGAGCTCGCTGGCGCAGTACAAGAAGATGTATGAGGAGTCGATCAAGCATCCCGACAAGTTCTTCGGTCGCGAGGCGAAGGAACTGCTGTGGAGCAAGCCTTTCACGAAGGTGCTCGACTGGAAATGCCCGAACGCGAAGTGGTTTGTCGGCGGCAAGCTGAACGTCAGTGAGAACTGTCTGGACCGTCATCTGGATGGCCCGCGCAAGTCGAAAGCTGCCATCATCTGGGAAGGCGAGCCGGGGGAGAAGCGCGTGATCACTTATCAGCAGCTCCACCGCGATGTGTGCCGCTTTGCCAACGTGCTTAAGCGCCACAAGGTGAAGAAGGGCGACCGCGTGATCATCTACATGCCGATGGTCCCAGAGGCGGCCATCGCCATGCTCGCCTGCACACGCATCGGCGCAATGCACAGCGTGATCTTCGGCGGCTTCAGTGCGGAGTCGATCAAGGACCGAGTGCAGGACAGCGGTGCGTCTCTCATCATCACAGCAGACGGCGGCTACCGTCGCGGCGCAGTGGTGCCTTTGAAGAAGAATGTCGATGACGCCCTCAAAGGTGGCGACACTCCGGTAAAAACGGTGATCGTCTTCAAGCGCACCGGCCAGGACATCCACATCGAAGAAGGCCGCGATGTCTGGTGGCACCGTGAACTCGAATACGTGGACGCACATTGCGCTGCTGTCGCGATGGATGCGGAGTCGCCACTGTTCATCCTTTACACCAGCGGCAGTACGGGCAAGCCGAAGGGCATCCTGCACACCACCGGCGGCTACTTGCTGCACGCTCAGATGACCTGCAAATATGTCTTCGACCTGCGTGATGACGATGTGTACTGGTGTACCGCCGATATCGGCTGGGTCACGGGCCACACCTACATGGTCTATGGACCTCTCGCCCTCGGTGCCACCTCGCTCATGTTTGAAGGCGCGCCGAACTGGCCGGAGAACGACCGCTTTTGGAAGATCATCGAAGAATACGCGGTCACTGTTTTCTACACCGCTCCGACCGCCATCCGCGCCTTCATGAAATGGGGCGACGAGTGGCTGAAGAAGCACGACCTCAGCAGCCTGCGCCTGCTTGGCACCGTGGGTGAGCCGATCAATCCCGAAGCCTGGATGTGGTATCACAACAAGGTCGGCGGCGGTCGCTGCCCGATCGTGGATACCTGGTGGCAGACCGAGACCGGCGGCCACATGATCACACCGATCCCTGGTGCTATCGCCACGAAGCCCGGCACGGCCACCCTGCCCTTCTTCGGGGTCGATGTTGGCATCGTGGATGACCTCGGCAAGGAAGTCGGCCCTAACGAACAGGGCAAACTCGTCATCAAGAAGCCATGGCCTGCCATGCTGCGCGGTATCTGGGGTGACAAGGATCGCTTCCAGAAGACCTACTGGGCGGACTTCAAAGGCTGGTATTTCGCCGGCGACGGAGCGCGCCGTGACAAGGACGGCTACATCTGGATCATCGGCCGCATCGACGACGTGCTCAACGTGGCCGGTCATCGCCTCGGCACCGCCGAAGTGGAGAGCGCGCTCGTTTCCCATCCTTCTGTCGCTGAAGCAGCAGTCGTTGGTCGCCCCGACGAGATGAAGGGCCAGGGCGTCGTCTGCTTTGTCACTGTCAAAGAAGGCATCACCACTAATCGCGAACTCGGTGAAGAGCTGAAGAAGCACGTCCGCAAAGTCATCGGCCCTGTGGCGACCCCGGATGAAGTCCGCTTCGCCGCCGCGCTGCCGAAAACCCGTTCCGGCAAGATCATGCGCCGCCTGCTGAAACAGATCGCTTCCGGCGAACTGATCAAGGGCGACACGACCACGCTGGAAGATATCAACGTCATCGCTGCGCTGTCCGCAGCCAGCGGTGAGGATTGAACCGCCGCACACAAGTCCCTCACTCGCGCCTCACGGCGCGAGTGAGATGGCTTTGTAGCAGTGGTGTTCCAACAGCGAGTGCTTGAGCCCTTTCACCTCGGGACGCACGAGGATGCTCCGCGTGTACCAATAGATCGGTAGCACGGGCAATTCATCGAGCAGGAGGTTCTCGGCTTCCTTCAGCAGGGCGAGACGCTTCGCGGTGTCGCGTTCACGCAGGGAGGCTTGCAGGAGTGCATCATAGTTTGGATTGCTCCAGCCGGTCTGATTGTTGCCATCGCCCGTCTGCCAGATGCTCAGGAAGGTGAAAGGATCGAGGAAGTCGCCGATCCAGCCTGCACGACTGATGTCGTACTTGAGATGCTTTTGGGAGTCGAGATAAACACCCCAGTCCTGATTCAACACACCGATCTGGATGCCGAGGTGCTTCTTCCACATCTCCTGGATGGCTTCCGCGATGGTGCGGTGGGATTCGAGGGTGTTGATGAGGATCTCCGTTTTCGGGAATCCTTTGCCTTCGGGATAGCCCGCCTCCGCCAGAAGTCGCCGTGCCTCGGCTGGATCAAAGCGCAGCACGTCCGGCGGCAGGTAGCCCTGCCCTGAGCCGGGTGGACAAAAGCCCGTCGTCGGCAACTGCCCGGCGCGCAAGATGTTGCGCACCAACCCTTCGCGATCCACGGCCAGCGCCAGCGCACGGCGGACGAGTTTGTTGTTCATCGGGGCCTTCGTGGTGTTGAAGCGGTAGAAGTAAGTGCCGAGCAAGGCATACTCCGTCATGAGCTCGGGATGCTTTTCCCGATACTCGGGGATCAGGGAAAGCGGGACCGTCTCTGTCTTGTGAATCTGCCCGTCGCGGAAGGCACGCTCCTCCGTGGAGTCGGAGACGATGGGGATGAAGACGATCTCATTCAGCTTCACCGTCGCCGCGTCCCAGTAGTGCGGGTTTCTTTCCACCGTGATCGAGTGGGTAAAGCGCCACTCCTTCAGCTTGAAAGGGCCGTTGCCGACGAGATTGCCCGCGCGGGTCCACTTGGTATCACGGTCGGTCATTTTACCGAAACGCTCGATGACATGCCGGGGCACGGGATGCCAGGCGTAGTGCTTCAGCATGGATGGAAGGTAAGGCGCGGGACCGTTCAGCGTGATCCGCAGCGTCTGGTCATCGAGTGCTTCGGCTCCGACCTGGGAGAAGTCGGTGATCTTGCCCTGGTTAAAGGCATCCGCGCCGCGCATCGGGGAGAGCATCTGAGCATATTCAGCACCCAGTTCAGGAGAAAGGATGCGCTGGAAGGACCACACGAAGTCCCCTGCTGTGAGTGGCGTGCCATCACTCCAGCGGGCGTCTTTTCGCAGATGAAAGGTCCAGGTCACGAAGTCAGTCGTGTCCCAGTGCGTGGCCACGCCGGGCGCGTTGGCATCCGGGTCATCCACGCCCGTCGTCACTAGCCCCTCGAAGAGGGCATCGAAGATGTGATGCTCCGGCACCCCGGTGGCGATGCTAGGGTCCAGCGTGGCTGGCTCCGTGCCATTTCCAGTGATGAGTTGTCCGGCCTGGGTCGCTAGATCCACCCGGCGTGGACGCTGCGAGCGGCTCTGATGAAACCACGCCACGGAGGCGATCAAGGCGGCGATGAGAAGAAGGCGGAAAATCCAGGCACGCATGGCAGAAAAGTTGCGCGAGCCTGTGACGTTGAGGGTGGATTGTCAATGCGCGGAGAGGAATGTCCGACCACACACAAAAGCGCCCCTTGCCTCGCCCCGATTCCCCTCCTTTACTCCGCACCTCCCGAATCCCTCATTTCCCACATGCCCATCGCCCGCGCTCTTCTTTCCGTCTCCGATAAATCCGGCCTGCTCGACTTCGCCAAAGGCCTCGCCGAACTCGGTGTCGAGCTGCTCTCCACCGGCGGCACGGCGAAACATCTGAAAGACGCTGGATTGAAGGTGATCGACGTCTCCGAATACACGGGCTTCCCCGAAATGTTCGACGGTCGCGTGAAGACTCTGCATCCGAAAGTCCACGGCGGCCTGCTCCAGCGCCGAGACAATGACGAAGACAAGCGCAACGCCACGAAGCACAGCATCCCCACGATCGACCTCGTCATCGTGAACCTGTATCCCTTTGAGCAGACCGTGGCGAAGAAGGACGTCACGCTGGAGGAAGCCATCGAGAACATCGACATCGGCGGCCCGTCCATGCTTCGCAGCGCTTCGAAGAACCACCGCTGGGTCACCGTGATCTGTGATCCTGCCGACTACACCAGCGTCCTGGCCGAAATGAAGGAAAACGCGGGCGACACCACGCTCGCCACCCGCGAACGCCTCGCCTGCAAGGTCTTCCAGCGCACCTCCAGCTACGATGCTGCCATCGCCAGCTTCCTGAATAAAGAGCAGGTCACGCAGAAGACCTTCTCCATCAGTCTCCCGCTCCACAGCGAACTCCGCTACGGCGACAATCCCCACCAGAAGACCGCCCTTTACGGCAACTTCAGCGACTACTTCACCCAGCTTCATGGCAAGGACCTGAGCTACACGAACGTGCTCGACATTCAGGCAGCCGCCGGATTGATCCAGGAGTTCCGCCGCCCCTGTGTTTCCATCTTGAAGCACACGAACCCCTGCGGCGTCGGCTGCGCGGATGAAGACCTGCGAGAAGCTTGGACGAAGGCATTTGAGACCGATAAGCAGGCTCCCTTTGGCGGAGTGATTGTCATCAATCGCAGCATGACCCTCGGCCTCGCCAAGATCATCTCCGAGATCTTCACGGATGTCATCATCGCCCCCGACTACGATGCCGATGCGCGTGCGCTTTTGCAGAAAAAGAAGAACCTCCGCCTCATCCAGATGCTCCCGAGCGTGGCCGAGGCCCTGCGCCAGCCGATCATCCGCAGCGCCCCTGGCGGCCTCATGGTCATGGACAGCGATCCCCGTGCTCTCGGACTCGAAGATCTCGAAAGCAAAGTGAAGACCAAGCGCCCACCGACCCGCGATGAGATCGAAGCCATGCGCTTCGCCTGGCGCGTGGTGAAGCACGTGAAGTCGAACGCCATTGTCTTCGCCACTCACGATCGCACACTCGGCATCGGTGCCGGCCAGATGAGCCGCGTCGATAGCTGCCGAATCGCCATTTGGAAGGCCAAGGAAGCCGGACTCTCCCTCGG
>JBIKIA010000370.1:0-5130 GCA_044361885.1 Prosthecobacter sp.
TGCCTGAGTTCCTCAAGCCTGCCGGCTATCGAAGCTACCACAGCGGCAAATGGCATATCGATGGGCCCGTGCTCGCCGGTGGTTTTGATCGCTCGCTCGACATGAAGAGTCAGGGCAACTTCTTCACCTCCGCGGGCAACTCCATCGACGACGTGCCCGTGAAACCACCGGCGGATGAAAAGGGCTATTATGCCACCATCGCCACCGCTGATCACGCTATCGAATGCCTGAAGGACCACGCGAAGAACTACAGCGACAAAACTTTCTTCCACTACATTCCTTTCATCGCTCCGCACTTCCCGCTTCATGCGCTGCCGCAGGACATCGCGAAGTATCGGGACAAGTATCTGGATGGCTGGGACAAACTGCGGGCCTCCCGCTATGCCAACATGCGTGCCATGGGCATCACTTACACGGAGCTCTCTGCCTTGGAACGTGAAGTGGGTCCACCTTACGCCTTCCCGGATGCAATGGAAAAACTGGGGCCGGGCGAGGTGAACCGTCCATTGCCATGGTCTGAGCTCACTGAAGAGCAGCGGCGCTTTCAGGCCACGAAGATGGCCATCCATGCAGCGATGGTTGATCGCATGGATCAGGAGATCGGCCATATTCTGGCTCAACTCAAAGAGATGGGCGCATATGACAACACGCTCATCTGTTTTGCCTCAGACAATGGCGCTAGTGCTGAGATCATGGTGCGCAATGGCGGTCATGATCCCCAAGCAGATCCAGGCAGTGCCGCGACTTACCTGTGCCTCGGCCCCGGCTTCTCAAGTGCTGCCAATACACCGCATCGTCGTCATAAAACATGGGTTCACGAAGGTGGAATCAGCTCGCCCCTGATTATGCATTGGCCCGCAGGCATTGCGGCGAAAGGCGAACTGCGTCACACGCCCGCTCACGTCATCGATATCGTCCCCACCGTTCTCGACCTCGCAGGCATCGAGAAACCGAAGGCATGGGAGGGCGAGCCGATTCCCGAAGCGCCTGGACGCAGCCTCATGCCCGCCTTTGCCAAGGACGAAACCATCACCCGCGACAGCCTCTGGTGGCTGCATGAAGGCAACAAAGCCATCCGCATCGGCGACTGGAAACTCGTGGCTGCCGAGGGCGATCCATGGGAACTCTATGATCTGAAAACCGACCGCGCCGAACAGCACAACCTCGCCGCCAAGATGCCCGAGAAGGTGAAGGAACTCAGCGCTGCCTGGCAGGCGCAGACCGATGCCTACACGGAACTCGTGAAGAAGACCCTCGCCGACCAGCCCAAAGGCAAAGCTGGCAACAAGGGCAAAGGCAAAGCCAAAAAGAAAGCCAACTAACTCTCATGAAGCTCCTCGTCACTCTCCTTTCGTTATTCGTCATTCTGCATTCGTCATTCGGTGCGCAGCCCAACGTCCTCTTCATCGCTATCGATGATCAAAACGACTGGATTGGCAGCCTCGGCGGACACCCGCAGGTGAAGACGCCAAACATCGACGCCCTCGCGAAGCGCGGTACGCTCTTCACCAACGCGCATTGCCAGGCACCGTTGTGCAATCCTTCCCGCTCCAGTCTGCTCACCGGCCTACGCCCGAGCAGCACCGGCATCTACGGGCTTGCTCCAGGCATTCGTGAAGTCGAGCAAACGAAGTCGCACATCACTCTGCCGCAGACCTTCACCAGCGCGGGTTACTACACCTTTAACAGCGGCAAAATCTACCACGACGGCTCCATGCGCGGCGGTGATCAGAAGGCTGAGTTCACCGAATATGGTGATCGCGGCCCAATGCCAAAGCCGAAGCAGCCCTTCGCCAAACTGCCCGGCCCTGGACGTCATCCCGCCATGGACTGGGGCGTCTTTCCCGAGAAAGACGAACAGAACGCTGACTGGAAGATCGCCAACTCCGCCATCGGCGCACTGGAAAAGGCTCCGCAGGACAAACCCTTCTTCATCGCCGCCGGATTTCGTCTGCCACATGTGCCCTGCTTTGCCTCGCAAAAGTGGTTTGATCTTTATCCTGACGCCAGCTTGGAGATGCCTGCCGTGAAGGACGATGATCGCGATGATCTGCCGAAGTTCGCTGACTTCCTCCACTGGAAGCTCCCCGAGCCACGCCTCAGCACGCTGAAAGCGAACAACGAATGGCGCCCGCTCGTGCGCGCCTACCTCGCCTGCATCAGCTTCATGGACTCTCAGGTCGGACGAGTCGTGGAGGCTTTGGAAAAGACTGGCCGCGCCGACAACACGATCATCGTACTTTGGAGCGATCACGGCTGGCACCTCGGTGAGAAGCTCATGACCGGCAAAAACACCCTCTGGAACGAGAGCACCCGCGTACCGCTCATTTTCTCCGGTCCAGGTGTGAAGACCGGGCAAGTGTGCAGTCGCCCGGCTGAGCTGCTCGACATCTTCCCCACGTTGCTCGAACTCACTGGCAAACCCGCGCGCACCGATCTAGAAGGTCACAGCCTCGTCCCTCAGCTCAAAGACGCCGAGGCACCGCGCGAATGGCCTGCGATCACCACCCACAACCAGGGCAACCACACCATCCGCACCGAAGACTGGCGTTACATCCGCTACGCCGATGGCAGCGAGGAACTCTACGATGAGAAGGCCGACTTCAACGAATGGAACAACCTCGCCAAGGACCCGAAACATGCTGACAAGAAAGCCGAACTCGCCAAGTGGTTGCCCAAGGTGGACAAAGCTCCCGTTCCCGGCAGCAAAAGCCGCATCCTGACCTACGATCCCGCCACGGGCGAAGCCATCTGGGAAGACCAGACCATCGACAAAACCGCCCCGCTTCCAGAGCCATAGGCAATCGACTGAGTCAGGATTGTCATCCTGTTACCATTCAATGACATGATGTGGAGGTTTACCGCTTGAAGCGGCAGAGTGATCGCGTTTAAAGCACTCACACTCATGTTTTTCGCCGCCCTGCCAGAGCCCAGCCGTATCGGAGATGTCTTGATGGCATTTCTCAGCATCGTTTTCGAAGGTGCCCCCTACATCCTTGTCGGCACCGTTTTGTCGGGCCTCATCGCCGCCTTTCTCGACTCCCGTCTGCTGGATAAAGTGCTGCCGAAGAACGGCGTGCTCTCCACCTTCGTCGCTGGCGTTCTCGGTCTCGTCTTTCCCGTCTGTGAGTGCGCGGTGGTGCCCGTGATCAAGCGGCTCGTTCAAAAGGGTCTGCCCGTCTCCTGCGCCGTGACCTACATGCTCGCCGCGCCGATCATGAACCCCATCGTGGCCATCAGTACGCTGACAGCCTTCAAGGAATTCCAGAAAGTCACCGGCTGGGAAACCATCGGCAATGCCACGATGACCATCTCCCGTCTCTCGCTCGGCTATGCCGTGGCAGTGATCGTGGGCTTGATCGTGCTGCGCTTCCGCCCGGATCAGATTTTGAAGAAGAACATCGTCGATGGCATCGCCAAAGTGGATGCGGATGGCAATTACGCCCACGCTCCCAAGACGAGCTTCAATGCCAAACTCGTTCATGCCATGCGTGCGGCGATGGGGGACTTCCTCGATACGACGATGTACTTCACCATCGGCGTCATTATCACCTCCGTCTTCAATACGCAGGTGGATCAGTCCATCCTCAACAGCGTCGCTGGCAATGAATGGCTAGCGCTGCCTTCCATCATGGGACTCGCCATTGTGCTCTCCCTTTGCAGCACCTCGGATGCCTTCATCGCCGCGCCGATGGCCGCCTTCTCCATGGCCGCCAAGCTGGCCTTCCTGGTCTTCGGTCCAATGATGGACATCAAGCTTCTCTTCATGTACTCCGGCGTCTTCAAGCGCCGCATCGTCATCGCCCTCCTCATCGGCCTCTTCATCCTCATCGGCTGCCTGTCTGAGCCTTGGATGATGATGATCCAGAAGCTCGCCACCAAGTAATCCCTCCAAGTCTTAGTCATTCTCCCATCTCTTATGTCTGGCACCCGTACCACCATTCACTTCCTCAGCATCCTGATCATGCTGGTCTGGAGCGCTGTACTCCTCTACTTCCATGTCAGCGGTCGAGTCGCCGCTTACTTGCCGCCGGATGGCATCTTCCGTGACATGGTCCTCATCGCCGGTATCGGCATGGGCGTCGTGGCGCTCTTCAATCTCTTCACGACACAAGCCGAGGATGCTGCCTGCTGTGATCACGATCACGATCATGGTCACGACCACAATCATGATCACAAGGAAGGCTGCGGGCATGATCACTCGCACGACCACGATCACAAGGATTGCGGCCATGACCACGGGCACAAGCACGAAGGCTGCTGCGGACATGATCAGGGACATGATCATACCCATGACCACGGGCATACCCACACTCACGATCACGGCCACGGCATTCTCGAAGAAAGTGCCTGGCCGGGCCGCATCGCCGCCATGCTCATGCTGATCGCTCCTTTGACTTGGGCAGCCTTCAATACTCCAGACCGCTATAGCGCGAATGCGGTGGTGAACAAAGGACTCTACATCCCGAACTACGAAGACAGGACGAACGCGGACAAGTTCGCCCTGCGTCAGGACAAGCCCGCCACGGCGGCCAAGGCAGATCGTGCGCCACCATCTCCCACACCGATGCCAGCCACGGCCATTCCACCGCCTGAGCAGTTCAACAAAGCAGAGAACGTCGCCAAAGCCGCCCCACCACCACCGGACAAGGCGCAGAGCTACGGCAGCTTCACGCTGGAAGATTTGAAGAAGCAGGTGCCACAGAGCAAGGAGGGTAACTTCATCCTCGAAGTGCCGGAGATTTATTACACCGGCGGCGATCTCGAAGTGCAGAAGGTCATCACCGGCCAGTTCGTGGAGACCACCGCCCAGGTTCTGCCTGAAAAGGTGAACAACGAGAACGGGCATCGCCTCCGCGTCTTCCGCCTCATGGTCCAGTGCTGCGCGGCGGATGCGCGCCCCTATTCCATCCCGGTCGATTTCGGCAAAAAGGCTCCCGACTTCAAAGAGATGAGCTGGGTCAAAGTGATCGGCAAGATGACCTACAAGAAGGAGGGCGACCAAGTTGTGCCCATCATCGAAGCCACCAAGGTCGAAGAGACCACCGCTCCTGCCGACGCGATGATTTACTGAGTTGATTGTCAGAGTCGGAGACATTCATCGTTGAACCGGACCGCAGTTGGTGCTCC
>JBIKIA010000369.1:0-5130 GCA_044361885.1 Prosthecobacter sp.
AGCGTCCACTCGACCTCTCCCGCCTTGTCATAACTGCGGCCAATGACGACTTCGACCGCCTGACGAAGCAATGAAGGCTCAGCGGCTCGCAATTGCTTGTCAGCGTCCTCTACGAAGTATTTCAACAGCTTGCGCTCGAACTCAGGATCAGCGGCCTTTGGCGCGGGATGTTTGTCATCCCAGACGGTGAGTTGCTCTTTGGTCAGCGGTTCGTAGTCCTGCTCGATCACCGGCGAAGGCTGGCCAAGCTTGAAGTGCTTGTTCACGAAGGTGTAGAAGGCCGAGCGCGTGACCGCGTTGTAATTGTGGGGGAAGTGCTCGCCGCGCAGAAGCATGACGTTGTCCTTCTTCCCGTGCGTTTCGTAGAGCTTCTGCAATTCGGGAAATCCTTTCGTGGCCATTTCCTTCGTCCAATCGTTCGCCGTATTCATGCCCTGAGGCTTCGGTGCGAAGAGTCCGGCGAACTCGACATTGCCCGTGCCAATGCGCAGCAGGCTGGCGTTTTCACAAGTGCAACCGCCCTGCATGGAGGTGCTGACCATCACACATGGGAAGGAGAGCTTGATGCGTTCATCAATGGCTGCAAGGAGCATGGTCTGCGTGCCGCCTCCGCTCGCGCCAGTGATGGCCGTGCGCTCGGGATCGACCTCGGGCAGTGAGAGTAGGAAATCCAGACCTCGCACAGCGTTCCAAGTTTGCAGGCCCATGATGGATTGCAGATGAGCCTCAGCCTGCGGGCTGTAGAGACCCCAGTTTTCCGTCTTGTTCATCTCGGGCCGTTGTTTGGCAAAGGTATGCACGATCTCGCGGGAGAACTGGATGGAGTCCGAATCACTGAGCATGTCCCACTGCCAAACGATGCAGCCCATGCGCGCGAGTTGGATGCAGAGCGACTGGAAGATGCTCTTACCACCACGCTCAAAGCGCTCCCCACCTGCAGCGATCTCCGCGCGTACTTTATCATCCGATCCCAATGAGAGCCTCGCATCCTGCCAGTGCCCATGGGCAAACATTACCCCAGGAACCTTGCCCTTGATCACCTTGGGCTTCCACAAACTGCCAGTGACAAAGAAGCCTGGAGCACTTTCGAAATACACCTTCTCGACGGTGTATCCATCGCCCTCAATCTTGCCATGCACGACCGCATTCAGAGGTGTCTTCGTCGGCATGGGCCACAAGCCTTCGGCCACGAGGATCTGCCGACGCACCTGTTCTTTCCGAACATCCCATTCACTCAAGGACGATGGCGGATTGAAGGGGAAGTAGCCATTCAGATCCTTCGGCGGCTGGAGACGGCTGTCTTCCGAGTGAACGAACGTGGTGCCGAGAAGAGCGAGGAGAAGCAGCGTGTATTTCATCAGAGTGGTTGGATGCGACGGGGGGAAGCATTACGGTGTCGGCACCTCCGCTTCATCATTCCGAGTGAAAATCACAAAGACGCCGCTCGAGCCCGGAAGTCTGAGTCATCGACCGCCGTATGAACGCCCGTCCACCCACCCGACTTCATCATGAACACGCTCTCCCGCCGTCAGTTCGTTTGTCATTCCGCCATGGCATCCCTGGCAGCACCAGCGTTACTGAAAGCTGCACCAGCAGAAAAGATCAACCTCGCCTTCATCGGCCCCGGCGGCATGGGCACAAACCACATCAAGACGATGTGCAAGCGCAGCGATTTCATCGCCTCCTATGTCTGCGATGCGGACTCGAAGCGCGCCGAGGCAGCGGTGAAATTGATCCATGAACTCACCGGCCAGACGCCGAAGGTCGTCACGGATATGCGCCGTGTGTTTGATGACAAAACGGTGCAGGCCGTGCTGATGGCCACACCGGATCACTGGCATGCTCCGGGTGCAATTCTTGCCGCCAGCGCTGGCAAGCATGTGTACGTCGAGAAGCCATGCTCGCACAATCTGCGTGAAGGTCGGCTCATGATCGAGGCTGCGACGAGAAACAAAGTCGTCATGCAAGTGGGCACGCAAAGCCGTAGCACAGCGCACATCATCGGCATCGTCGAGAAGTTGCGCAGCGGCATCATTGGAGATGTCCTCGTAGCGAAGGCCTGGAACAGCCAGCTCCGCAAAAATCATGGGCACCAGCCAGACAGCACGCCACCTGTGGAACTCGATTACGAGCTGTGGCTCGGTCCTGTGCCGAAGGTGCCATTCAAGAGCACTTACCATCCCGCACACTGGCGCTGGTTTCATCATTTCGGCGCGGGTGACTTCGGCAATGACGGCGTGCATGACATCGACATCGCCCGCTGGGGCCTCGGCGTGGAGCAGCATCCGAACCGCATCATCGGCCAGGGCAGCAAGCTCTTCTTCGATGATGATCAGGAGTGGCCGGACACCCTCTATTGCGGCTTTGAATACGACATCGCGGGAAAGACGAAGCAGCTCATCTACGAGCAGCGAGACTGGTCGCCCTATGTGCAGGAAGGTCACGAAAACGGCTGCGCTTGGTATGGCACGGAGGGCATGATCATCGGCGGCAAGGCCAGAGGCTGGCAGATCTTCGGCAGGCAAAACAAACTCATCGAAGACATCAAGCCTGCCTCGGGCCCCGACCTCGCCGCGCACCATGCGAATTTCTTCGATGCCATCCGCACAGGTGCCGGACTCAATGCTCACATCACCCTCAACCACCTTTCGACATCGCTCTGTCACCTCGGCAACATCGCCGCACGCACACGTCGTGCCTTGGTGTTTGATCCCATCGGGGAGCAGTTCATTGGTGATGCGTATACTTCGAAACTGTTGCGGCGTGAGTATCGCGAGCATTGGGCCACTCCCACGACATGATGCACCCCTCCCCATGGCTTCTGTTTCTGATCGCAGGTTTAGCCTTTGCAGATCCAGCGTTGCCTCCAGATACACGGCTCGCCGCACTGCCCTTGTCAGCGGCCTTGCCCACGGACACGCCTGCAAAAGTCGCCCTCGGACGCCTACTCTTTTTTGATCCGATCCTCTCGGCTACTCGCGATGTCGCCTGCGCCACCTGTCATCATCCCCGGCACGGTTGGGCGGACGCGAGGCCCACACCGCTCGGCGTCCATGCCATCGGTATCGGCCCCAGGCGGATGCTGTTGAACGGAGCTGAGTTCCTGCCACTACGGAGAAACACGCCAACGATCCTAAACACCGCCTTCAACGGTATCGAGGTCGGCAAACCCTTCGATCCAACGAGGTCGCCCATGTTTTGGGACAATCGCGTGCAGAGTCTCGAAACTCAGGCCCTGGCCCCCATTCGTACTCGGGAGGAGATGCGCGGTGACGTCTGCTCCGAGGTCGAGGCCGTGCCCGCCATGATCACACGGCTCAAATCCAACTCCGAGTATGTGCAGCTCTTCCAATTCGAGATCACTGCGGCCAGCGTCACCGCCGCCCTCGCCGCCTACGAGCGCACACTCCTCACGCCCGACACGCCTTTCGACCGCTTCATGCGGGGTGATAAATCCGCCATGACACCCGCCCAGCAGCATGGGATGCAGGTCTTCCAAAAAGCCAAATGTACTCTCTGCCACAACGGCCCCATGCTCTCCGACTACAGGCTCCACGCTATCGGCCTGAGTGACAATGCAACAAACCGACACGAATTCCGCACCCCCACTTTGCGCAATCTCAAACACACCGCCCCCTACATGCACCATGGCGGCTCGCTCACGCTTGATGAAGTGCTGCTATTCTATGACCGACTCATGGATCAGGTCGCCGAAACCCTGGAAGGCGGCGACGACTCGACTTTGCCGCCGCTTGATCCATTGTTGCGGCAAATGAACATGCTCCCCGAGGATCACGTGCCGATTGCTGCATTCCTTGATTCGCTCAATGGTGACGAATACGATCAAAGCATCCCGGAAAAAGTTCCGAGCGGGCTGCCAGTGGCGTCGAGTCGCTGAATGAGTGAGTTCAGCATCTAAGTTCAGTTCAAGTGTGCCTGCGGCGGCGAAGAAGAAACGAAAGACCAGCGCAACCTATCAGCAGAGAGCTTCCGACCTCGGGTATGGGTGCAGTGTGGGTCTGGAGAACAAAAGCACCCGGTGTGCTGCTGTAGTCCCCCTCGTACTGAGTGTCATTAAGTCCGCCGAAGGGGCTGAAAGTGGCATCCTCCATGCGCCATTCCAGAGTGCTTACCACATGCCCCGAAGGCTGTGGGAAGAGCCAGTCGTCAGCAGCAGTGCCGTCGCTGGCATTGTTGGTCACGAGTGCCCATTGAAACCCGGATGCAAAGCTCGGCGAAGGATTGATGTTTCCAAAAGTGTCTTTATAGATCCAGATGTAGGCCTGCTCGCCTTCAGCAAAGGTATTGAGCTGGGAGAGGTCCGTATTGTCCGTGGTGAAATCCGTCTCCAGAACGGCGGTAGAGGCAACGGTGCCAGAGGCGGAGTCAAAGCCATTGCCCAGCGGAGCACTGGCACGGTCAAAGGGCTTCCAGTTAGATTGCCACTGGTCCATATTGGTTTCGGTCGGACTGAAACCAGTACCAAAGGAACCAAGCTCAAAGACAAAATCATCCGTCAATGGAGTGCCGCTGGAATCATAAAGATAGCTAGTGACGCTGAAGTAGGTGCCCCAATTGATCGTCGTCGCCTGCACATGCAGGGCAGAACCAAGTACCAAGACGGCAGATGCCAAGAAGCGGGCTAGAGTTGTAGAATGTTTCATCTGTTTATTATCTTTATTATGGAAATTTAAGATAAGACTATATTTTATCAAAGGTTATTTATTATTATGTCCTTTTGCAGGGTTTTATCGGGCTTTGATCTCTTAACTACATGAACCCGCGTGAAACATCGCTCATCAGGGCGTCCATGGCAGCGGCATGATGTAGTTGAGCTTGCCATTCTTGCTGACGAAGACCACGCCACGCATGGAGCGGAAAAGAGGGAGATCGTCTTCCGTGATGAAGCTAGGATTGCTCTCCGCAGTCCATTTATTTACCCCTCCGAAGTTGTAGAGGAAGTGGGTTTCGTAGCCTTCAGCGTGATCCACACTGTCTCCTTTCCACATTTGGAAACGGTCGGAGGTAGTGGAGCTGCGCCCGCCAGTGAAACCATTGACAAGCGTCATGTGACGCTGGTTCGGGCTCTGATCGAGCGGCCAGCCGCTGCCGATGTAGTTCGTGCCAGCG
>JBIKIA010000371.1:0-5125 GCA_044361885.1 Prosthecobacter sp.
ACCGGGCGATGCCGCGTGCCGTCCGAGGTCAGTCCGAGCACCGCGCCCATCGTCAGCAGACCCCCGCGATGATCCTCGGGCTTGAGCGAGACGCGCTGGAAACCGCCGGTCTTCGGCTCCGCAAGACCGTAGAAATCACAGAGCCGGGCGTTGGCCATCGTCCAGTCGGAATCAATGAACCCATCCAAGGGCAGGTTCTTCACGAACATCTCGCGGAAAAACTCCACCGGCTCGGAGCGCATGCTCGCCTCCAGCCAAACATCGTAGCTGCGGTAGAGCTTCTTGTCCGGCGCGAACATGCCGAGGCGGTGCAGTTGCAGCCACTGCCGCGCGAAGTCATCGACGAAGCGGCTGGCTCTGCCGTCGGCGAGCATCCGGTCCACTTCTTTCTGGAGACCTTCGCCGTTCAGCGTGCTGCGTTTGGCCGCAGTGAAAAGGCCGTCGTCGGGCATCGAACTCCAAAGAAAATACGAGAGTCGGGAGGCGAGTTCCGACTCGGTGAGCCGTTCGCGGGCCACCGGGTCGCCCTCGACGAGGTAGAGGAAATGTCTGGATGTCAGCACGCCCTGCATCGCGATTCGATAGGCGTAGGCCATGTTTTCGCCCGCCTCGCGTTCGGAGCGGTAGGACCGCAGATACTCCTCCAGTTCCTCCTTCTTCACCGTCCGACGCCAGGCACGCTCGACGAAGCGTTGCAGATGCTCCGCGACCACCTCGGGCGTGGCGTCATCAGGCGGCACCAAGCCCACCCTGCGCGATTTTTCCACCTCCGAAACCAGCGGGCCTTCCCACTCGATCCAATCCAGCAGCACCGTGGAAAAGATGCCGTTTCCCTTGTCATCGAACATCTGCGCCGCAGTGGGGTTCAGGAGCTGAGTCTCGCTGCTGTGCGTAAAAATATATGCACCCCTGTCCCATAGCTGGTTTCCAAACTTCGGGAGTCCATCGGCGGCCACCACGCTGAAGACAAGGGTCGTCGGCATCTCCAGGAAGACATCGAACTCATAGACCTGTGGCCCGTCCTCCGGGGCGGTGACGTCAAACTCGATGAGACCTTCGACGGCCCCGTTATCAGCCCTCCTCCTGCCAATCTTCAGGTGCGCGGGCTGACCACCGATGGGACGAATCCCGCTGGCCTGGAGGCGCATTCGGTAAAGACCGCTGTGTTCCGGGCCGGTCTTCCCGAACCACTCGGGCGAAAGCGCCGTTCCCATCGAAGCGCTCTCGTTCGAGGGGAACAAAAGGTAACGAAGCGGCCGCTTGATGCCGAACCGGGCCAGCGCCTCCATCTGGGACTTCCCGCCACCGTAACGCAGTTCCGCCGCCGTCTTGCGCACCTTCCGAGCCTCCACGCTGGCTTCGGGGAAAGCGCGGTCAAGCACGATCCCCGCCGCGCGGAAATAACGGTCCACATGCGAAGGCGAAAGCGACAGCTCTGAACCGATGCGCTCAAAGCCATGCCAGAGCGTGTCTTCGTTCAATTCCCCCTGCTTGGTCGGATCATAGCGCACGCCGAGCAAATCATAGACCGTGTTTTGATACTCCTTCCGGCTCAGCCGATAATGCGCCACCGCCGGCCGCGCCGCCATGCGAGCTGACCGGCCCTCCTTGAGGAGCGAGTCGAGATTCGTGACGAACGCCGCGATTTCCTCCTGCGTCGGCTTCTTCTCCTTCTTCGGAGGCATCTCGCCACTGTTGACGTTTTCAATGGCCTCCGCCCAGTGATGGCTGTCCGCGCCCAACTTGAAGTCCCGCGAGAGCTGGTCGATGCGCAAGTCACCCTTCTCCTTCTCAGGGCCGTGGCAGCGGATGCAGTGCTTCTCCAGGAAGGCTTCAAACGGTTCGGCCCCACGGACGGCACCGGCGATGCCAAGGCTGGCGGCGAGGAGCAGGCCGCAACGGGAAAATTTTCGGTGGTGAAACATGGATATGGATCAGTCGTTGGTATGGTTCAGACACCCGGAAGCCGTTCGGTTGAATCGTTGAAGCGGTCGAGTTTCAGGCCGCCCCAGTCCATGAGGTTGAGGAAGAGGCTGCACATGCGGCGGTTGGGTTTGTCGAGGTAGTCGAGCACGCGGCCGCCGCGAAGATTACCACCCGCGCCGCCGAGCAGGATCACCGGCAACTGCTTGGAGTCATGGTTGCCGTGCAGCATGCTGGAGCAGTGCATGATCGCGGTGTTGTCGAGCAGTGTGCTGTCGCCTTCCTTGATCTCGGACATGCGCTGGCAGAGATAGGCGAGCTGCGACATGAAGAACTGGTTGAGCGTGATGAGCTCGTCCGGCTGCGAGTGGGCGATGTAGTGATGGTGATCGCGGATGCCGAGGTGCGCGTGCACGATGTTGGAGGCGTCGTTGCAGTATTTCATCGTCGCGATGCGCGTGGAGTCCGTGCGGAAGGCGAGAATGAGGATGTCATTCATGAGCTTCCAATACTCCGGAAGATCCGCCGGGATGCCGTCGGCAGGGCGTGGGCGATCGGGGCTGCTGAGGGTCGGTTTCCATTCACCGACCGCGCGTTCCTTGCCGGCCCGTTTGATGCGACCCTCGATCTCGTGGACGGAGCCGAGATACTCCTCAAAGCGCTGACGGTCCGCGCTGGAGAGCTTGCGTTGCAGGGACTTGGCGTCATCAAGCACGGCATCGACGACGCGGCGGTCATCGCGGTTGCGCTCGGTGCGGAAGAGCTGGTCAAAGGCGAGCGCGGGCCGCGTTTCGGTCCATGTCGGCGACACGGGTGAACTCCACGAAATGTGCGAGCCGTAGAGCAGCGGATGACCATCCTGCAGGCCGGGCATCGCTTCCTCGCAGCCGAGCACCAACGAAGGCAGCCGGGTGCGGTCGCCGATCTGCCGCGCCATCACTTGATCGAAGCTGACGCCCGTGTGGACCTCGTTCTTCGCCATGGCCGCGCCGCTGAGCATGTTCCCCGTCTGCATGCAGTGGATGATCCCGTTATTCGCCTGCTCGTTCCACAGGCCGCGAAGGAAGACCATGCGCTCCTTCCAGGACTCCAGCGGCTTCAGGCAAGGACCGAGTTCTATCGCCGCGCCGTCTCCCTTGGCCCACCAGTGCTTCGAGTGGAAGCCCATGCCGGTGAAGGTGACGAGCGTGCGCGTCGGCGGCAGGCTGGCGGCGCTGGCGGCAGCGGCCCGAGCCGGTTTCATGCAATCGAGCAAAGGCAATGCGAGCGTCGCCCCGATGCCGCGGAGCGCGTGGCGGCGGCTGATAAGCCAGTTGTTGCGTTGGATGTTCATGGGTGGAGTTTGGGTTGGGATTGAGCGGATGTGGAAAAGGGCTTCATGGAAATCGGAGGGAACTGCATCTTGAGCCGTGTGAACGAATCTACCGGCCAACAGCCCCACTCAGTGATCCGGTTCGCTTGGCTCCTGTGTAGTCGGTGTCGAAGAGGTATTTCGAGTCCGCGTGGTCAAAGGGAGCTTCGGCAGTTGGCGTGGCATCATGTTTTTCACCGTTCCAGCTCAGGCTGACGAAGTCCTCCAAGCCGCGTCCGCGTGTGGTGCCTTGCTTCGGAGCATCGCCGAGGACGATGTTGCCGGTGATGGTCACGCTCTCTTTTCCCTTCGGGAAGTTCATCGCGCTTTTGTCGCGGGAGTAGAGGATGTTGTTGGCGAGGACCATGCCTTCGCGGGCATTCCATGAGCTGCCTTTGAAGGCATCGCCGGTATTGATGATCGTGTTGTGGATCACTTGCAGGTTCAGCGATTTTCCCTGGTGATCGGTGCTGGCGAAACCGGAGCCGCTGGCGCTGATGAGCACGTTGTTGCGCACGATGGCCTCGCCCTGCACCTGCATGGCGCTGTCGGCACTGCGGCGGCAGAGATTGCGCTCGATGATGTTCACCGGCTTCCCGGCAGTGCCATACACGGTGATGCAGGGATACTGCGTGTCGTGAATGTCGTTCTCCGCGATCAGATTGCCCCATGAGCCTTGTTTCACCTCGATGCCGTCGCCCTGCTCGCCTTTGCAGTCGTGGATGTGATTCAGCGCAATGATGCTCTCGCTCATGATGAACTGGCCGTGGTTCGCGCCGAGATACATGCCCTCGCCGTGGCCGCCGCCGTGGTGGTGGTGATTGCGCGTGAGGAAAAGACGATGCGTGTTCGCGCTATTCGCACTGAGACAAACTTCGCCCGTGTGATGGATATGACATTGATCAATCCACACCTCGCTACACTGCCCGAGCCTCAATCCATGACTGCCGCCCGTGATCTCCACGCCGCGCAGACAAAGATGATGCACTGGTGAGCTCTGGCCGATGTTGACCACGTTCTGCTTGTCATCCGGGCGCGTGAGAATCACCTGGGCGCCTTCCTCCCCCAGGATCCAGATCGGCGCTTCGGCTGTGCCGCTGACGCCGATGTCCCACATGCGCTCCACGCTGTAGGTGCCTGCGGCGATGACAAGCTGGTCGCCCGGTTGAAGTGCGGCAACGGCTTTGGCGAGAGCGTCATTCTGCGTGGCCGCGTGCTTGATGACACGCTTCGGAGCGATGCCTGCCCAAGTCGGTGCATAGCGGGTGTCTGCGGCGTGCAGCACGACTGGCAGAGCCAGCAACAGAGTGATGAGGAGTGTGAAGGTGTGTTTCATGGAGGTCGAGTGATGCGCTTTTAAAGGGCTTACGGTGTGAGCTGCTTCAGCACCCACGCTTTGACATCGGCATCAAACTTCGCCGGCATGTCGTGGCCGGTGTCCTTCATGACGAGGCCGGTGGCGTTGAGTTGGTGGGCAGCGGTGGCGTCTTCGAGTTTCTTCACGGCTTTCGGTAGATCCTCGCGCATCTTCTTGCCCAGCCAGTCGTTTTGCCCGGCGTAGTCGCCGTGCAGATAGAGGATGGCTTTGCCTTGGTAGCGCTCGAAGGTTTTGATCGAATACCAGCCGCCCTCGATGAGCACGAGGTTCTGGAAAGTGCTCATGAGATAGGCATCACCCTTCTCAAACATGGCGACAATGGAGTGCCCGCCGTTCGACATGCCGCCGATGATATTGTGTGCGGTGTCGATGTTCGGAATGGTGGCGTAGATCTTCTTCAGCATCGCGGTGTAAGCCCGGCAAAGGGTCTCACCGTCTTGCTCGGTGGTGATGAGCAGTCCTTTGAATGGACC
>JBIKIA010000587.1:0-3352 GCA_044361885.1 Prosthecobacter sp.
TTGAGGTGTGGGCTTGCGCGTGGGGCCGTAGAGGGAGTGAACGATCAGGCCAGTGACGGAATCCCGCTTGGTGGCGATGTGCTTTCCCGCAGGAACATGGCCGTCGATGCCATGCTCCGGTCCATAGAGGGCCACGAGCCCGGTACCTAGTGCACGTTTCATCGCGACTCGCGTCATTTCACCTCGGCTGGTGTAGGCTGTATGATTGGTGATGAGTCCCACGCGGCGTCCGCGAAGCAGGTCAAAGTTCCGCGCCGCGAGCATATCGATCCCCAGCATGAAGGGGCCGCCCTGTGCTGTGGGCATGATTTGCGGAGATGACATCTGGCAGCCGGTGAGCGCGGCGGCACCTGATGAGAGGAGGAAGGAGCGGCGGGTGGACATGTGCAGCGTGGAGAGGTGTTTCTCTCCTCTACATTAAGTCAGATGTCTTCCGAGAGTGAATTCAAGATTTCGCTCCACCACATCGCCCATGCTCGCGCAGGACTTGAAGCGGTCGGTGTTATGATGTTCGCCGAGTTCACGGGCGAGCTGCTGCATCTTCTCCGGCGGTTCCATGGGGTTGGCCTTCATGCAGTCGAGCAGGTTATGGATGCGCTGGTGCTCGCTGATGTATCGGCGGGCGATGAGGGTGCGCTCCTCATCCTGATACTGATGCATGGTCGGTACGTTCAGGCACTTGGTGCAGAGTTTGACGACTGGATTGTTCTCTTTGAAAAACTGCGGGAGATAGAGCGTGCGGCGCCCCTCGTAGCTCTGCTGGTCAAAGTCGATGGCGCGGACGCGATACTGTACGTCCTCGAAGTCGGGCGTGATGTCGATGACGTAGTTGTAGCTGCGCATATCTCCGAGCAGGCGGATGAAGCAACGCTCGCTGAACTTCACGAACTCTTTGGCGATACGGACCTCGTTAATGTCTGGGCGATCCAGGTAATCCCGGATGAAGGCATCCCCTGGGATGCCGGCGATGTGCTCTTCCACCAGCGTGCCACTGTGCGCGAGGTAGTTGATCCGGTTTGGGGAAAGCAGATGTTCCAGTTCCAGGCCATACACACGCGAAGCATCGGCGCGTTTCACATAAAGGTGATCGTAGTTGTCGTTGTACTGGTTGACCACCCGCACGCGAAAGGGGCGCGAATTGCCAAACTCACAGTAGTCCAGCCGCTCCACGTAAAGATGCGGCACGGCGTGGAGATCACCCGTGCGTAGGAGGGAGTAGATGCTCGTCAGACGCGGATAGAGATCCTGCTGCACCTCACGAGGATACAGCACCGTGGACCAGTGTGTGGGATTGCCGTTTTTGTCGTCGAGCGGGTAGCTTTCCGTGAAGTTCAGTAGGTCCTGGTAAGTCGCGGGCAGTGAGTAGCGTCGTCCGAACTGATCGAGGTAGGTTTCCAGTTCATCAGTGAGCGGGAGGAACTCCTTGCGCTTGGTGATCTGGACGTCGGTGACCATGAGGCAGGATTAGGAGCGACCTCCGAAGAAGCTTCCCAGGCCGCCTTTCATCACGCTGGCGAGCACATTTTGGAGTTGATCGCTGGAAGGCTGCTGATCTTCGACCACGCCCTTGGGTGTGAGTTTGTCGATGACCTGGGGGAGGAACTGGCTGATGAGCGGCAGCACCATGTTCACATTCAGTCCTAGCTTCTGGGCTAGATCAGCCACAGCGTCCGCACCGAGCGCCTGCTCCATTTGGGCTGGCTGAACAGTCTTGTTTTCACCCGTGGAAACCCAGGAGGCAAAGACTTCCGTCAAGCCTGCCTGATTGAACTTCTGCTTCAGACCTGGAAGACCTCCGGCCTGATTGAGAAGTGAAGTTAATAAGTCGGAAGGTTGGCCGCTGTTGCCGCCGAGAAGGCTGCCCATGGCTTGTTTGGCGAGAGAGTCGAAGAGTCCCATAGAGGATTCATGGTGTGAAGTGCGAGACGCAAGTCAATCAGCTCTCAGCGAAACATCAGCAGAGCAAAAAAAGAGCCACCCTGATGGATGATTTTTGAATCCATGAGCCTATTTCTGACTCATATTGACATCATCATGATTGCTCCCCAGTCTCCGTTGCAGAGGAAAGAAAAAGAGTCCGTGTCCGGTCTGCTGCCTACGTCAGTTGTCCAGCCGCCAACTCCCGCAGAAAAGCAGGAGGAAGAGATCTTCATTCAGCAACTCGTGGATCGGTCCATGCTAAGTGGCCCGAACCGTCGTCTTCAGGAACTCAAGCAGATCTTGGATGTGGCCTGGGAATTCATCAAAGGAGTCCGCGCACTGCACTTCGTGGGACCGTGCATCACCGTCTTCGGCTCGGCGCGCTTCGAGGAGGACCATCCATACTACAAGCTGGCGCGAAAGCTGGGCGCGGAGATCGCGAAGATGGGCTTTACTGTCATGACAGGCGGCGGCCCAGGCATCATGGAGGCAGCCAATCGTGGTGCCAAGGATGTCGGTGGACGCAGTGTCGGTTGTAACATCGAGCTGCCCTTTGAGCAGAAGCACAATCCCTGGCTCGACCGCTGGGTGACGATGAAGTACTTCTTTGTCCGCAAGGTGCTGCTCATGAAATACAGCTATGGTTTTGTCATCATGCCCGGCGGCTTCGGCACTCTGGATGAGATGTTTGAAGCCCTTACGCTGATCCAAACGAAGAAAGTGAAAAACTTCCCCGTCGTGGTCATGGGCACGGAGTTCTGGAGTGAGATGAAGAACCTCGTGGACCACATGCTCAAAGGCTCGACGATCAGTCCTGAAGATGTCGAACTCATCTGCTGGACGGACAGTGTCGAAGAAGCCATCTCGCATCTCCAGGATCGTGCGGTGAAGCAGTTCGGCCTGCGCCATGAGCCTGTGCCCAGCAGCAGCGTTCTACTGGGAGAGAAAAGTCTCTGATTTGTGACTTAAGACCACGTCTTGCACATCCACTCTACCAGTCTAGTCTCCGCGCCTTTCATGTCGGATCACTCTTTTCAGCTTAGAAACGGACTCACCCTTGGATACGCTGAGTATGGCGATCCTCAGGGGGCCGTGATGTTTTATTATCACGGCTGGCCGAGTGCGCGGGTTCAGGGGGCACTCATGGATGATGTGGCGAAGCGTCACGGCCTTCGACTCATCGCTCCAGACAGACCGGGCATCGGCCTGTCTGAATTTCAGCCCAAACGCGAACTGCTCGACTGGCCGGAGACTTTGGAGCAACTCGCAGCCCATGTGGGCGCGGACAAGTTCCACCTCATGGGCTGGTCGGGAGGAGGGCCCTATGTTTTAGCCACAGCCAAGGCATTTCCTGAGCGCATTCTCACTGCCACAGTGGTCTGTGGTGCACCGCCGCTGATGTTCCTTGGCTTTCAGCACATGTTCTGGGTCT
>JBIKIA010000372.1:0-5108 GCA_044361885.1 Prosthecobacter sp.
CAGTTGGTGGACACCCTTTGTGATCTCGTGGGCTATGAAAGCAGGACGGGCAGGCATGAAGATGCCATTCGTCATGCCCGTGAAGCTTTCCGGGTGGCAGATGAGCAGGGGCATATCAACCGCCTAGAAGACTCACTCCTGATGCTCGCACAAGCCCATGAGCGTGCAGGAGATCTGGAGTCCACCTTTGAAACCTACCGCCTGCGCTACGAGCGTTCAGGTCAGCGTGGTGCCAACTATCAGCGCTGGCACGAAGACCTGCAGTCCATGTGTGAGATCCGCCTTCGACAGGGCCGTGCCGATGATGCCCTGACTCTGGCTCATGAGCTTTGGAACAAAGAAAACTCCAGCCCGCAGGCACGAGCAGACAAGGAACATCTCGCAGATGTAGCCATGCTGGCCCTCAAATGTCAGCAGGCTTTGCTAAAAACGAATCCCGAAGCCCACGCACCAGCCGAATTTCAGGCATGGCAGCAGGCAGCAAAGCCCTGATCCACTTTCCTTCCTGCTCGGATTTTCCAAAGCCAGAGCAGGCAGTCTGCATGGCGGGCGGCGTTGTTACAGGCATTCTTCCTCATGCACATCCGCCTACTCATGCCCACCTTTCTACTGACCTCGTCATGGAGTTTCAGTGCTGAGCCTGTTTCCTTCAGCCGCGATGTCCTGCCCATCCTCTCGGACAACTGCCTCTCATGCCATGGTCAGGATGAAGGTCACCGCAAAGCCGACCTGCGTCTCGACACTCGCGAAGGCGCTCAGGACGTCATTAAGTCTGGCGACCTCATCGCCCGAATTATCACCGATGATCCCGAAGAGATCATGCCACCGCCGAAGTCTCATAAACCCAAGCTCAACGGCGAGCAGATTGGTTTGCTGAAGCGTTGGGTCAGTGAAGGTGCAGCCTGGGGCAAGCACTGGTCCTTCGAGAAACCTGTAAAGCTGCCCGTGCAGGGGCTCCCCGTGGATCATTTCGTCAAAGCACGGCTCGCCAAAGAAGGACTCAAGCCTTCGCCGAGGGCACAGGAGCACACATTGAGGCGGAGGCTCTCGTTTGACCTCACAGGTCTGCCGCCGTCGGTCTCGTCTGACGAGTCGGACATGTCTGACTACATCGACCAGCTTCTCAAGTCCCCCCACTTCGGCGAGCGCATGGCCATTTGGTGGCTGGATGTGGCGCGCTACTCAGACACGGATGGCTTCCAATCCGACGCCACACGCACGAACTGGCCCTGGCGGGACTACGTCGTCGAGTCCTTCAACGCGAACAAACCCTTCGATCAATTCACGCTGGAGCAGTTTGCCGGAGATCTCCTGCTGAATGCGACGCCCGAACAAAAACTGGCGACATGCTTTCACCGCAATCACATGACGAATGGCGAGGGTGGACGAGACAAAGAAGAGTCACGCATCGACTACGTCATCGACCGTGTGAACACGATGGGCAGCGCTTGGCTCGGTCTGACGCTTGGCTGCACGCAGTGCCACACCCATAAGTTTGATCCCATCACTCATGCTGATTACTACAGCCTTAGCGCCTTCTTCAACAGCATCGACGAAGACGGAGCCGCTGGCACCGGTGCAAAGCCTTACCTGAGCTATCAGTCACCTCATGCCAAGCGTGCTGTCGCCGAAGCCCAGCAGCTCGTCGATCAACGCAAACCCATCGAAGCCAAGGCTCGGGAGGATGCAGAGAAACCCTTCACTGAATGGCTCAAAGCGCGCCAGTCGGAAGTGAGTGGTGGATTCCAAGCCTGGCATGTCCTGAGAGGTGCTTTGGAATCGCAAGAGGGCACGAAGCTCGCTCAGAACAAGGACGGCATCGTAATCGCCAGTGGCCCGAATCCGAAGCAGGATGATTACCGCCTCATCACCTCCATCAAGCTGCCACGCCTCACTGGCTTGAAGCTGGAAGTGCTACCGCAAGGCGGCGTGTTATCGCGGGGAAAGTCGGGCGAGTTCATCCTCACTGACATCAAAGTGCAGGTGCGTCGCCGTGGCAGTTCGCAGATTCGTGACATCCTGGTTAAGAGCGCTGTCTCAGACACGAAAGTCGAAGGCAAGGCCCGCGAGTATGGCGATGTCAAAGGCACGCTCGACGATGATCCACGCAATGGCTGGACCACGAAGGGCTTCCCGAAAGACCAGCCGCACACCGCGCTCTACGGGCTCGCTGAACCCATCAAACTGGAGAGCGATGAAGAACTCATCTTTGAGCTGCGCCATCGCTCGACCAATGGCGATGCAAACATCGCCAGCTTCCGATTATCCGCCACGGATCAGCCCGGGCCTGCCGTGCGTGAACTCGGCCCCACACCGCTGGAGCAGCTCGCGCAGGGTAAAGTCGAGCGTGAGCGGCTGATGGCGCAGTTCCTCGAAGATCATGCTCCTTATCAGACGGCCAAAGCCTCGCTGGATCGTGCCACAGCCCAGCTCAAGGAAGTCACCGCTGCGGCAGGCAAGCTGAATGTCATGGTGCTGGCCGAGCGCAAGCAACCGCGTGACACGCACATCCTCGTGCGCGGCGTGTGGGACAAGAAGGGAGACAAGGTCACGCAAGGTGTGCCTGCGGCCATCGCGCCATGGCCGGAAGGGCTCGCCAAAGATCGCCTCGGGCTCGCGAAGTGGATCACCTCAAAGGACAATCCGCTCACCGCCCGTGTCTTCGTGAATCATGTCTGGCAGATGCTCTTCGGCGCCGGACTCGTGCGTACGCCGGATGACTTTGGTCTTCAAGGCCAGCGCCCCACGCATCCTGAGCTGCTCGACTGGCTGGCGGTGGACTTCATGGAGCATGGCTGGGATGTGAAGCATCTCATCAAGACCATCGTGACAAGTGAGACGTATCAGCAGAGTTCTCAGTTCTCAGTTCACAGTGCTCAGTTTGATCCGTCGAATCTTCTCCTCGCACGTGGGCCGCGTTTTCGTCTGCCTGCATGGATGCTTCGGGATGCCGCGCTGGTCTCTTCAGGCCTGTTGAATCCCGCGCTCGGCGGACCGCCCGTGCGGCCGTATCAGCCGGACGGCGTGTGGGAGGAGATCTTCATGGGGCGCTTCACTTATGAACCCAGTGAAGGCGCGGCCCAGCATCGCCGCACGCTGTATACTTTCTGGCGGCGCAGCATCGCACCGACCTTTCTCTTTGACAGCGCCCAGCGCCGCGTCTGCGAAGTCAGCATGACACGCACGAACACGCCACTGCAAGCGTTGACCTTGCTCAATGACCGGACCGTGTTCATGGCGGCACAAGCACTCTCGAAGAAGATGCTGGCGCTGATGTATGAGCAACGCCTCGACGCGCTCTACCAGCACGTGCTTTCACGCCATCCCACTGGCGATGAACAGGCAGTGCTGTCGCGTGAGTGGCAGCGTGCCCGTGATCATTATCAAAAATCACCGCAGGAGGCGGCGAAGTATCTGGAAGTGCCGTTCGCCAAGGAGGCGAAGCTCGCGGACCTCGCTGCAGGCACGCTGGTGGCGACGATGGTGATGAACCTCGACGAAGCGATCACTCACGAGTGAGCTTCACCACTTCAGGCTCGTCACTGGCAGCCGCTGTTCATTGCGGTGTTCTTTGATGATCTGCCCGTCTTTGAGATAGAGCACGCGGTCGGCCATGCCGGCCATGTCGGCATTGTGGGTGATGACGACCACGAGCGTGCCGAGCTCGCGATTGATGCGCTCCACGGCTTCGAGCACGGTGATGCCGGTGTTGATGTCGAGCGCACCTGTGGGTTCGTCGCAAAGCAGCACTTCGGGGCGTTTGGCGATGGCGCGGGCGATGGCCACTCGTTGTTGTTCGCCACCGCTGAGCTGGCTGGGGAAGTGGTCCATGCGGTGTTCCAGATTTACCATGGCCAGCGCTTCCTCGGGCGTCATGGGATCACGCGCGATCTCCGTGATGAGAGCCACGTTTTCCCGTGCGGTGAGGCTGGGGATGAGATTGTAGAACTGGAAGACGAAGCCCACGCAGTTCCTGCGGAAGAGCGTGAGCGTGCGTTCATCGCCCTCGCCTAGGTCCCAGCCTTTGTAGCGCAGATGACCTTCGGTGGGCACATCGAGTCCGCCGAGGATGTTCAACAGCGTTGATTTGCCACTGCCGGAGGCACCGAGCAGCACGACGAGTTCACCAGCGACGAAGTCGAGGTTCACGCCCTGGAGCGCCACGACATCAAGTTCTCCAGTGTGATACACCTTTCGCAAGCCACGGGCCTCGAAGATGGGCGCAGCGGAAGACACGGGGAAAATGAAGGATGGCTTGGAGAGAGCGATTAGTTGCAGCCGCAACCGCCGCCACCACCACCGCCGCAGCAGCCACCACCGGAGCCCATGACTTCTTCCAGGGCAGGCACGCGGCCTTTTTCGAGAGTCTTGCTGATGAAGCCATTCACCGTGCTGGCCACGCTTTGCAGGGCATCCTGCGCGGACATGAAGCTCTGGATGAGTTCGTGCTGGTCTGCCTGATCCTGGAGGCTCTGGAAGCGGCTGATTTCAGTGGGCTCAAGCTCGGCACCACTGCGGTGACGCTGCTCCAGCGTGCGGCCCAGGGTCATGACTTCGCGGTAGAGGGACACGGCCTGCTCGTCGGCGAGGAAAGTTTCGGCAGCGTTGCGGGCGGACTGGATTTCAGGATCGGAGGCGATGGCAGCGCAAAGGGCTTCGATCTGGGCGGAAATGGCGGGGGCTATGAGCGTGGACATGGCTGGCGAGAGTAGGCCGTGTTTCCGAACTGGCAAGGCTGGCCTCACGCCAGTGTCCGCACAGCCTGCTGAAAGGTCTGCCAGTCTCGCGCATCGGATTTCGGGCCGTAGCGGACCTCGGCGTATTCACTGGCGAGGCGGCGGACTTGCTGGCCGAGGGCGGGCTTGGCCAGAGCGACGCGCTCGGCGTAGCTCAGCGGCCCCTCGGAGGCACGCCGCGCTGGGGCACCGAGCTTTTCCAGTCGTGTGCAGAGCTGGAGCCAGGAGCGCAGCCAGGGATCACGTACTCGGGCGGGACGGCGGAGCCAGAGCATGAAGCCGACGAGGGTGATCAGCAGGAACCCGCCGCTGATGAGCAGGAGCCAGTACCCGCGCAGTTGGCCGAGACCGAGCCAGTTCAGCCAGGCGATC